>JAAETV010000594.1 GCA_024227975.1 Actinomycetes bacterium | reverse complement strand
CCATCGGTCGGATCACGATCGAGCTGGCGGAAGTGGTCACGGACGACAGCCAGCTCAGCCTGCGACATGCCGAGCCGTCGAGTGGCCGACAACTCACCCAACTGGGAGTCATTGAGGACCCGGATGGGGATGATGTCGATCCCCGGGCTCTTGGCTGCCGGGTCGACGAAGGCCGGCGTCAACAGGCCCGGGGCCCAGCGCTCGACGACCTCGTTGTGGAGGACCTGATCGGCCAGATACCCGATCGCATCAGCCCCCAGATCACCGTGGAGCAACAGCCGCCGACCAACGCTGGCCGCCGTCAGCGGGATCCCGATCTCAGCCGCCGCTCTGACCAGCTCAGCTCCCTCCCGGTCGGTGACCCCCGGCCGGAGGCCCACCTCGACGACCTGGGCCTCGCCATCGGCAAGAATCTCTTCGAGGTGGTCGACAGCCGGAGTCCACCACTGGCCCACCGGGTCGACCAGGAGACGGCTGGTCAGGGTCTGGATCTGGTCGTCGCTCAGATCGCGTTCGCTCTGAAGGTGAACCAGGCGGAGCTGCTCGATCCGCTCGACGGGGAAGCCCAACAGCCGAGCCTGAGCCAGCGGGCCCTGGCGGGACTGGTCGACGATCCCGGGCCCGACGACCAGGGCCACGGTTGGGGACTCCGCCATGCTGGGGCTACTGGTTTCACTGGTGGTCACGCCACCAGGATGTCCGACAGAAGAGGGCTTGCGGTGCACGGTCTGGACATCAGCCCAGATTGGGACCTGAAGATCGACCGGTCAGGCCTCTCGCATCATCATGGCGAGCTGCGATCTGGCCATGGCGGCCGTCGCTTCCCCCCGAGCCGGACGATTACGCCCGATAGCGTTCAGACCGTGAACGAGTCCTTTGTCTTCGGTGTCGATCTCGACGGTGTGTGCGCCAACTACACCGCGGGCTTTCGCGAGGTGGTTGCCGCTGACCGGGGGATCGATCCGGAGGAGCTTCCCGTTGGCCGGTCCTGGGGGTTCGAGGAATGGGACCTCGACGAAGCCAACTTCGACCGTCTCCACCGTCGTGCGGTCGCCGAGGAGCGGATGCTGCGCCACTTGCCCGTGATGGAGGACTGTGCCGACGTCTTGTGGCGGCTATCGGACGCTGGAGTGTGGATCCGGATCATCACCCACCGGCTCTATGTCAACTGGGGTCACGCTGCCGTCGTTTCCGACACCGTTACCTGGCTCGATGAAGCCGCCATCCCCTACCGCGACATCTGCTTCCTGGGCGACAAGCCCGAGGTCGGGGCCGACGTCTACGTCGACGATGCCCCCCACAATGTCGAGGCCTTGCGCCAGGCCGGCAACGAGGTCATCGTCTACGACCAGCCCTACAACCAAGACGTCGACGGCCCCCGAGCCGCCAGTTGGAGCGATGTCGAGGAGATGGTGTTGACCCTGGCTGCGGCCCACGACGCTGTCCAACCCCAACTCCCCGGGATCGATGCTGGGGCCGACCGTTTGGGGCGGCACCGACGCTCCGACCATGGCGCCCGATGAATCTCGCCAGCCGCCTGGCCGCTCTGGTGTTGGCTGCGGTACTGGTCTGGGCTGCCGGGGCCAAGGCGATGCGGCCGACAGAAACGGCCCGCCAGTTCGACGACATCGGGCTGCGGGGGGCCAAGGCCTTGGCCATCGCCCTGCCCCTGATCGAGCTGGCAACAGGGGTGTTGCTGGTGATCTCGCCGGGCTGGGGCGGGGTGGTTGCCTTTGCCCTGCTGGCCGGGTTCACAGTGATCCTGGCCCGCCTCGTTTATTCCGGACGCCCGGTGCCTTGCCATTGCTTCGGCGGTTCTTCGACCGAGCCGGTCTCGACCCTCTCCCTGGTCCGCAATGGTTGCCTGTTGGCCTTGGCGGCGATGGCAACCGTCGGCTGAGCGTTGCCT
>JAAETV010000593.1 GCA_024227975.1 Actinomycetes bacterium | reverse complement strand
GCTTTGACAAGGTGACCGTGTAGACGATATCAACCGGTCCACCCGCCTCATCACCGTGGGTGGTAACACTTAAGTTGGCCGTCGTTGTATCGTCGTCAATAATGTTGGCGCTGGCACTGGCCGTGACAATGCTAACGGCGGGATGGGGCGGGTTGGAGATGGTCGCATCAAGTGGCTCCGTAGCTTCAAGTAGGGCATCGTCGGTAACGGTGACCGTTAAGGTACCGGTCGTGGGACCGTCGGCGACACTGATAACCCCGGCACCGCCAAAGGCAGTGTAGTCCAGGCCCGAAGTGGCCGAGCCTGTGGCAGATCTAAATAACGTAACGTAGAGAAAGAGGCTAGATCTCGGTGGCCGCCGTATCATTAAAAAAAAAACAACATGACCGACATGCCCGAGAGCCAGAGGGGGGAGGCGACGGCGGCAGCCAGCCCCCCGATGCCCGACCGCTTGCGCCGGTCGACCGCGTCGTCCTTCCCCTCCCTCTCCCCGTCGCCGC
>JAAETV010000592.1 GCA_024227975.1 Actinomycetes bacterium | reverse complement strand
CGGAATGGTCCATGCTGTGGCTGATCATCCCGGCCCTGGTGGTGACCCTGATGATGGCCACCGGGCTCGGCCTGCTGCTATCAGCCCTCAACGTCTACTACCGAGATTTCCAGCACTTCCTCGAGCTCGGCCTGCTGACCTGGTTCTGGCTGACGCCCGTCGTCTACCTCTACAACTTCGCCGGGGAGGCCGTGATCGAGCGGTGGGGCGAGGGGGCTGAGCGGCTGACCATGCTCAATCCTATGATCCCGGTGGTCACCACCTTCCAGCGGGTCATCTACAACCCAACCAACTTCGACCCCGTCGACCAGGAGGCCTTCAGCCTCCTGTTGAGGCCGACATGGTGGTACGTCCAGAATCTGGCCATCTCCGCTGGGTTCGGGATTGTGATGCTCTATGCCGGATTCAAGGTCTTCACCCGTCTCGAAGCGAACGTGGGTGAGGAGCTATGACGATGCTGTCTCGATCAGGATTGGGGCTTGTGACTTCGAGGCCGGCCGCTATCGAGGTTCGCAACGTAGCCAAGCGGTTCCGCAAACACAGCGAGCCCACCAAGACGCTCAAAGAGCGTCTCTTGGCCATCCGAACCTCGACTGTCAGTGAGTTCTACGCCCTCGACGATGTCGACTTCGAGGTCCGGGTGGGGGAGACATTCGGGATCCTCGGTCACAACGGGTCGGGCAAGAGCACCTTGTTGAAATGCATTGCCGGCACCATCCGACCTACTACCGGCATGGTGCGGGTGCGGGGTCGCCTCTCGGCCTTGCTGGAGTTGGGGGCGGGCTTTCACCCCGACCTGACCGGCCGAGAAAACGTCTATCTCAATGGTTCGATCCTTGGATTCTCCAAGGCCCGGATCGAGGCCATCTTCGACGAGATCGTCGACTTCGCTGGCCTCGAGGACTTCATCGACACCCAGGTGAAGCACTACAGCTCTGGGATGTACGCTCGCCTCGGATTCGCGGTGGCTGTCAACCTCGAACCGGATGTGCTCCTCATCGACGAGGTGCTGGCCGTTGGTGATGAGGCCTTCCAGCGCAAGTGCATCGAACGGGTGCGGGGCTTCCAGGCCGATGGCCGAACCATCTGTCTGGTCACCCATTCTCCGGACATGGTCCGCTACCTCTGCGACCGGGCCCTGGTCCTCGACCATGGTCACCTTCTCCATGTTGGCGATGTCGACGAAGCGGTCGCCAAGTATCGCCACTCACTGGCCAATCCGACCGAACACCAATCCTCTGATCTTCCGGCAAGGGGAACCGAGGGCAGGGCCGATCCAAATATTGCCCAGGACGGAGCCTTGGCTGGAGG
>JAAETV010000591.1 GCA_024227975.1 Actinomycetes bacterium | reverse complement strand
TACTCTCGACCGTGTACGTTTCATCGCCTACCTCCAACATCGCCACCCGCCTACCAGAAACGACGCCTCGCACACACTACATGCTTTCCCCCCGGCCAATCCATCCGCGATCTGCGTCAAGACCCTACGACTGACCTAGATGGCAGAAAGCCCGTAGGTCGGACGCCAGTTCCCGTCGGTGGCTGTCGTCGGTCCAGGTCGTGTCGATTGCGTTGTGCATGAAGCGGACGATCTCGGCCCGGGAGAACGGTGCCGACACCATCGTGCTCAGTGTCGTGTTCGTCAGCCAACCGCTGCCGAACTGGGCTGGGTCATCAGTGTTGATCGAGATCCTGGTGCCGGCCTCGAGTAGGGAGCGATGCATCTCCAGGCGGAAGTCGGGACTAGACGTCTGCCCTGCGTAGTAGGTCGGGCATGCAGAGAGCGCGATATCACGATCGATGACCAGTTCGAGCAGTGATGGGTCGTCGACAGTGTTCAGGCCGTGGTCGATCCGTTCTACCCCGAGGTCCTGGATGCATTGGCGGATGTGTTCCACCGAATCGGGTTGGTTCACGTCACAGTGGGAGGTCAAGCGGTAGTCACGCCGGCGAGCCAGTTCGTAGGTCGGCCTGAACAAGGAAGGAAAGCCCGGCGTTTCGTAGTTGTCGAGGCCGATGCCGACGATGTCATCGCGATGGAGGTCAGCTTGGTCCAAGAGTGGGGGCGCCTCCTCTGGTGGATGGTCGCGTTGAAAGCACATGATCAGCTGGGACCGCACCCCGAAGTCGCGCCGACCATCACCGCGGCCCTGAGTGATCGCGTCGACGCAATCTCCAAGAGGAACACCCTGACGGATCCCCTGCTGGGGATCGAACATCATCTCGACGTATCGGACCCCTTCGCGCTGGCAGCGGGAAAGGAAGTCGACGGTGATGGTGTGGTAGTCGGCCGCAGTCCGCAGCGTTCCCCTGCTGATGTCGAGGCAATCGAGGAAGTTGATCAGGTTCTCCCTACCGGTGGCCCGCCGCTGGGCCTGATACGAGAGAACCCCCTCGGGTGTGTCGTATGGAAGCTCGATTCCGTTCCTGTCAGCGATCTCGAACTGCAAGGCGGGCTCGATGGTGCCCTCGAGGTGCACATGGATCTCAACCTTGGGCATCCCAGCTACGAACTCTTCGTCGCTGAGATCAGCACGGATTTCATCGACCATGGGCTCAGCCTTGCTCAACACCCAGACTATGCGCCACATCCGAATACACGGGCCCCGCACACAAGACGACCTGAGCCACGGACTCCCCCGCCTCGACTGATGGTGACCAGAAAGACCAATAGTGGTATTTACGATTTTCCTGCTCCTTAGTTCCTCAAGATTGAGGTCTTCCAATTCACCTGCTTGGGTTGCTCGTCATAGGGAGCGATAGGCGCTCCTCGATTGACGATGGGGGAGAAGTTGATGAGGACCTGGACGCGACTTCTTGCTGTTCTCTTTGCAGCAATGATGGTCGCCGCCGCCTGCGGTAGTGACGACGACACAACGGCTGACGACGACACCACAACCGAGGACACAGCCGCTGAAGACACGGCGGCTGATGAGACAACCGACGACGCAACCAGTGATGACGACGCCGAGGAAGCAGATGACGAGGCGGCGGCCGGGTTCGTTCCTGGTTCTCCAGAGTGTGTAGCTCCGGCTGACGCTGGCGGCGGCTGGGACTTCACGTGCCGATCGATCGGCCAACTATTC
>JAAETV010000590.1 GCA_024227975.1 Actinomycetes bacterium | reverse complement strand
GTCACGGTCACCGGCAGGGCCACCATCGAGTCCATAGTTGACCTGGAGGTAGATGCCTGCCGGATTCTCGGGTATGACATCACGCAGGTCGACATCGGCGCCAGCGGCATGCAGCGGCTCCACATATCGCTCCTGGTAGTCATCGATCAGGGCGGCCTGATCTGCTTCCGTCACACCGGCTGGGGGCTCGACGAGTAGCTCCCGGTGGGCCTCAGTGAAGGCCCCAACCGCAACCTTGGCCTGGGGGCTCGAAGCCAGCACCGATCCGGTCTCGACCAGCCTGCTCATATGAGCGGCAAGGTCAGCCTCACCGGAAGCCTGCAACGCCATCAAGCGTTGGTTCTCCAACTCGCGACTCAGGTCTCGGCCCGTGTCGAGACCCACGATGGTTGCGGCCAGCAATGTGACAACGCTGACTCCCACCGCCGTGGCGGCCACTCGCGTCGCCATGGCCGTGTCAGGCCACCGAAACGTTGGCCGTCGTCTTCGATCATGCTGCGCGCCTGCGACCTCGTCCGCGACCTCGGGGTCGCTTGCAGGTCTGTCCAGATCCAAATCAGTCACGCCAGGGTGCTCCGCAGTGGCTCCACAACGGACAATAGGTCGACCCATCGGTGCTAGGCCAAGGCTCAGGCCGAGTTCACCCGGGTGATGGTCGTTGCCACCGTTGTCCGGCCCCTGGCGTTTGGCCTACCTTCCTCTTCGAGCCTCTGATCGGCAGCCGAGGGAGCAACCTATGAGCGACGCTGATGCCCCGGACCCCATCGGTCCAGGCTCAGCTGGTACCGCGCCGAGCAGTGCCCGACGACGGTTCCTCGGCCGTGGAGTCATGCTCACGATTGCGGCGGTATCGCTGTATCTGATTGGACCGAGCGTGCTCGAGGTGTTCTCTTCCTGGGATCAACTCGGAGACCTCGAACCGATGTGGTTGGGCCTTGTCGCCCTGGCCCAGCTCGCCGCCTTCGTTTCGCTTTGGGCCCTCCAACGGGTGGCGCTCAAGACACGCTCGTGGTTGCCCGTTGTCACCTCCCAGCTGGCGGGCAATGCAGCAGCCCGGATCGTGCCCGGCGGGGCAGCAACTGGTACCGCCGTCCAGTTTCACTTGCTGCGAACAGCAGGGATCAATCCGGCCAAAGCAACGTCTGGCTTGACGGCTGCGGGTCTGCTCCAGCTGGCAACGACACTCACCCTCCCCCTGATCGCATTGCCGGGGGTGCTGGTCGGGGCTCCCGCTCCACCAAGTTTGGCCAGTGCCGCTTGGCTGGGGTCGATACTGTTCGCCGTTCTGTTCGCCCTGGTCGCCGCCGCATTGACATACGATCGGCCACTGCGCTTGGCCGGCCAATTCATCGAAGTGGTCCGAGCGCACACGCCAGGGCTACGACCATCAGACAACTCACTATCACTGCTGTTCTTGACCGAGCGCGACGCAGTGATCCGCCGCCTCGACGGACGGTGGGGGCGAGCCGCCCTCTTCGCCGTCGCTAGAGCAGGGTTCGACTACCTCAGCTTGATGATTGCGATCACGGCTTTCGGGGCTGAGGCCAGACCCTCTTTCGTCTTGTTGGCCTACGCCAGCTCGACCCTGCTGTCACTGATCCCGCTGACTCCGGGAGGGCTCGGATTCGTCGAGGCCGGTTTGACCGGTGCACTAACCGTGGCCGGTGTCCCACCGTCGGATGCGGTGGCAGCGACGCTTCTCTACCGGCTCTTCTCGTTCTGGCTCCCGATACCGATTGGCATGCTGGCCGGGGTGGTCCACCGCTTTCGCTCCGGTTGATCGGCCAGCGAGGCCGAAACCTGCTCAGCCCAGAATCTGCCGCTTCTGGGTTTCGAACTCCTCGGCCGTGAGTACGCCCGAATCACGGAGCGCGCCCAGCCGCTCCAGCTGATCGATGACGGACGTCTCGGGCTGCGCCGGCGGCTGCTCGTAGGCAGGGCTGGGCTGGGCCGGTGGCTGCTCATAAGCAGGACTGGGTTGGGGCGGGGGCTGGCTGTAGGCAGGCGCCGGCGGCTGGACGGCCGCAGTACGCCTGTTCACCCTCCGCGCTGTCCGTCGGGAGGTGCGCCTCGAGGTTCGTCTCATCGAACGCCTTACTGGGGGCATCGTTCATTCTCCTATGGCTACAGCTTGACATTGGTATGGGGTTCTTGGCCACGCTCAGAATGAGGCCACTTCATCGCCGTGAACGGTGAGACCGTAGATGATCAGACCATCGATGACGATCACCAGCCAGGACCAAGCCGGGTAGATGGAAAGAAAGGCCATCTGTGACAGGATGCCGAACGACGCACCGATGATGCCGATTATCCGAGCCCAGAGATCACCGTTGAATATGCCGAACGCCACCAGCGTCTGCACTCCAGCAAAGACGATGAACAAGACACCGGCCGTTGTCGTATCGAATCGGATGAGCCCTTGAGTCGTGAGAGCAATCCAGTCGTCGTTGACGAGAAGCACAATGCCGTACATCAGATTGGCAAACGCAACAATCAGAGCAATCGTGCCGGAAAATATCACCCAGCCACTCGTGGTGACTATCGATGTGTACTGGGTGCTTGGGGTTGTCATGAGTTTCCTTCCATTCCGCTGATCTAGATTGACGATTGAACGGTCGCTCAGCCCGGATCGGGTGACCTAGATCCGCATAGCGGCGGAGACGGGCTCGATGGCGGCCTGGAGTTGGCGTCGACGGTCGATCACCGTCTGATCGGAGGCTCTGGCCAGCTCCGCATGATCACGATCACGGCCAGGATCACGATCAGGGTCGCCGGTCGTCCTCATCTTTGTCGTGACGTACCCCTCTTCGGCTGATCGTAGGGCCGCCACACACTGGCCGAGATAACGCAGGTCCCGGTCCAGGTTGGCGTCCCCAGATCCTGCAGCCAGGGTCGCTATCTGTCCCTCGATACTGACCATTCGCCCCCGGACCTCTTGCCACGCCACCTGCATCTGCCGGGCGTCGGTGGCAAGCAGAACCTCGGTGCTGCCCGAGTCGTGGACCCACCGGCTCCCGCCAACGATCTCGCCCAGCCGGCCGTGGAGATCCGCTCTGGCTGACGCCTTGGTGTCCTGGCGCCGGCTCGCAGCCGTCGTTGCACCGATGACGATTGCCACTATGGCAGCACCGATGACCACAATGAGGATCCAATCCTCGGTCGACAGTCCTTCGCCATCGTCGGGCTCCGGCTCAGGAGAATCCGTCGGCGGCGCCTCGGTTTCGGGCGGTGCTGTCTCTTCCGGGGCCGTCGTCTCGACCGGCGCCGTCGTCTCGACCGGGGCCGTAGTTCCGTCTTGCACGGAGCTGGCAGCATCACCGATCTGGTCCCGTCCCTCCTCGGTGCACGCCACCAGAAAGCCGCCCAACACAAGCACGCCCACAGTGAGCCACCGGTGATGTCGCCCAGAACGAACACTTCGATGAGGCTGGCCGGTCGTTCGGTTTCTACTGCGCAAAGTCATGGTCGATACCTCGGCCTCGGTTGAGTGATGATTCGTGCTTGATGGATCGCACGAGTAGTTAGCGGTGTGGTGTGTGTTCAGCCTGTTCCATCACTCCCATGACCGTCTATGCCTGGGCCCGTGTTCACCCGGGTGAACGGTGATCTGACGAGGATCCTGACCCGATGCGGGAAGTCAACACCTTCGATAACTGGACGCCGACCAGAATGATCTGGGCCTCGTAGTAGATCCAGGTAAGGGTGAGGAGCATTGCGCCGAACGTTCCCGGGATCGAGGGAGCACCCCATGTCCTCATGTACCACCCGAGCAGCCAGGTTCCTGCTGTCAACAAGATCGAGGTGATGGCGCCAACGGGAAGGGCGATGCGCCACAGGAGTGGATCTGGACTCAAGAACCGCAATAACAGGGTTAGAGCGAGGGCCAACACTACCGACGAAGCGAGGCTACTGATCAGGGTGGCCAGCTGATCGAGGGCCGGGATATCGCCTGGTATCGCTGCTTCAGCCGCGCCCGCTACGGCCGACAGGGCAAACGAGGCGATCACAACTCCCCCTGTCGCCAGGACGAGTAGGAAAGCCATCAATCGCCGACGGACTGTCTCGCGCATCCCCGACTTCACCGGCATGTGCCAGATCGCGTCGATCGCATCAACCAGAGCAAGGAAGACCAGTGATGAGGTGAGTAGGAGAGTCACGAAACCCACAACACCCATTGATGGACCGCCCGCCCGTCGAGAAAGCTCATCGGTCAGTGACGTAGCCACACGATCGGGGTCGACACCGGTGATGCCGGCCAGCCCCTCGGCGATGTACGCCTCCACATCCTGGTTGTCCAAGATCCTTGCGCCTAGAGCAATCGTGAGAAGCACCAGAGGGACGATCGTGAACAGGGCGTAGTAGGCCAAACCAGCACCGAGACGCATCGTTCGGTCTTGGCGCCATGC
>JAAETV010000589.1 GCA_024227975.1 Actinomycetes bacterium | reverse complement strand
TTCGGAGTCGCCCTCTTCTGCGGCGCCTCCCTCGCTGGTGGTTGAGTCCGGCATCGTCGTCGACGCGTCCGTTGTGGGGGCCGGTTCGGCTGAGGTCGAGGTCGTCACTGTGTCTTCGGGTGTCGTCTCGTCGACACCGGCATCGTCCGAGCCAGCACCGCAAGCCACACCAAAGACGACAACGGCCAACACCATTCCAACGATACGCACGGCGGAACTCTAGCCGTATGCTCCCCGGTTATTGACGGGTAATCCCCCGTTGAGCAGGAGCTATGTCGCTGGAGAGGGTGTTTCGGTGTCCTGTGCCTGCGGCCACGATGTCGGGATTCGCATGATGTCTCCGAGGGTGTACACGACACTCAGAAGTGCGGCTCGGAGCGATCCCGCGGGGCCGGGCCACTCGTCGAGCACTGGCACCACGGTGGCGACCAGGTCTGGGGGACGGTCGGGCCAGCCGGTCACAGAGCAGAGCGGGGTTGGTTTTGTGTAGTGCTGTCTGAGCATGGGAAGGCAACTCTCGAAGGCGCGGCACTGGGTGATACCGGCGTTGGGCACCGTGGCCAGTCTGGTGGTCGAAGCGCCGCACCACCGGCACGTTCCGAATCGGGAACGACGCCGGTGGTGTTGGTCGACTAGCGATCCGGGCGACCGGGGCGACGATGGTTTGGTCGATCACAGGCAGATGGTGGCGGCCCTTTGTTCGATCAACTTGTACAGGGGCCCTGGGCCGCTGATAGTGACGCCTTCGATGAACTGATCTTCGGTGTAGCCACGCAGCGATGAGCACGGGGGGCAGGCCCATACGGTGCCGCCGTTGGTCATGAAGTTGTCGATGAGGTCCTTCATCGAGGGATCATGGGGGTTCATCTGCACCACATCGGCGGCCCCCTTGCGGAGCACGTCGACACCGGCGCTGACGGCGAAGATGGTGACGTCCTGGCCGTTGGCCTGTCCGGCATTGGCCAGGGTCCAGGCCACGGTGGCCCGCTCGTCGTCGATGCCCCGGGTGAGGAAGACGATGGTGTCGTTGGTTGCGTTCTCGGTCATTGCTCTGTTCTCCTTGTTGTACTGGTCTCTGGGTTCGGGCCAACCAGGTGTTGGCAGGCTCGGTGACCGGTCGCCGGGTGGCGACCGGAGATCATGCGGCGATCGGCTCGGGGTCGGACATCATCCGGAGGGCGGCAAAGTTGCCTGGTCGGTAGGCCTCGGCTGCGGCCAGCCGACGGAGGCCCTCAGGGCCCAGAGCGTCGCGGACCGGGCCGATCTGGCTCTGGTGGGCGGCGAGGGCGGCCAGCTTGCGTTCGAGCAAGTCATCGTCGAGCGGGGTTGACCAGTGGTGGTCGTCTACTAGCCGCTCGGGGTAGCCGGGCCAGAAGGCGTTGATGTCGTGTAGGCGCTCGACCTGCGCGGCCGGCCAGCCGGCTCCGGCGGCCGTGGTGAGCCCACACAGCCAGGAGGGTGGGCCGTGGTCCGAGCCCGTCGATCAGGCTCTCGACAATATGGTTCCGGCCGGTGGTTCGGTCGGTGTTCGCTGCGATGGCGAGCTTCATGTCGTCATCGTCCGGCTTTTTGGGTACCGAAGCTTGGTGAGAAGGTGGCGATTACCTGGCTTCGGGTCGTCTCATCGTCGTCAGAACTCCGTCACATTCGACCGTGACCGTGACCGTGACCGTGTCTGCGACCGGGTCGGTCGCCGGGGTCAGGCGTCGAGCAACTCCCGGGCCCGATCGGCGTCCGGGGTCGGTGCCTGGTCGTCGTAGACGGTGAGGACCAGGCCCAGTCGGTCCCGCCACGGCGTAGCGGCCTGATCGTTCTCACCGAGCTCCAGTTCTAGATGGTCGATCAGTGTGCGGAGGGCCAGGGCCGATGAGCCCTGCCGCTCGGCGACGACGAGGCTCTCGTCGAGGGCACTGCGGGCCTCATCAACGGCATCGGACCCACCAAGCTGGAGCAAGCCCCGGGCCCGAAGCCGGTGTAGCTCGGACTGGAAGAAGTAGGTTCGGCTGGCTGCGTGCATGGTGGCGAGGCCCTGATCGAGCAGCTCCATTGCCGGTACTGGCTGGCCCGACCCCAACAGGGTGTCGGCGTACAGCCCCAATAGTAGGCCTCATTGAGGGTGGCGCCGGCGTCTCGGAACCGGGCCAGGCCATCAGCGATCAGCTTGGTGCCCTCGTCGGGTGAGCCGATGGCACCCAGCGCCCACCCCTTGTAGATATCGGCCTGGATCATGCGCATCGGGAAGTTCTGCTCCCGGCCCACTTCCCGGCAGCGATTGGACCACTCGATACAGAGGTCCGGTTCGTTGCGGACCTGATGGAGCATGGCGCGCTGTTGGACCGCGGTCGACAAGGCGTAGAGGTTCTGCTCGCCCAGCTCAACTGCTCGCTCGGCCTGGCGTAGCGACTGGTCGGATCGGCCGAGGGCCCAGCTGGCCAGTGAGGCCCACGAGTTGCAGGACGACGCCGGATGCTCGGCGATGCGGGCCATGAGCACGCTGTAGGTGTCTTCGTCCCAGGATTCCAGCGCCGTGGTCGCGGTGTCGAGGCTGCGGCCGAAGGCGCCCTGGTGGAACAGGGAACACGCCACCAGCTCGTGGGCCTCCATGGCGAGATCGCCGTCGGGTCCGGTGTCTAGAAGGGGGGTGAGTAGGGCCTCGGTCCTCTCGAACCGACCCTGGAGCTCGGAGACGGTAGCCAGGCCATAGCGAGCGGCCGCCGCTTCAGGGCAGCCCTCGCTTCCATCGCAAAGCTCGAGGGCGCGCTCATAGTTGGCCGAAACCGACTCGTCGAACCACCCCCGAGTGGCCACCAGGGCCGGCCCCAGGCCTATCCGGATGTCGAGCTCGGCTCGGTCTCGTTCCGTACCTGGGGCCATGGTTGTGCTGCGGTCGAGGGCGTCGGTGAGGAAGGTGGCGGCATGGCCGTGGCCGCTGCGGGCCGCGGCCTGCTCGCCGGCCTGGCGCAGGTATGAGACGGCTCGCAGGGTGTCGGTGGTCTCGACGAAGTGGGAGGCCAGTACGGCGGCCAGCTCCTTGGCCCGTTCACCGTGGCCCCGTTCTAGGCCGAGCCCGATGCGTTGGTGGAGCAGGGATCGCTGGCCCGGCGGGATGCGGTCGTACACGACCTCTCGGTACAACCGGTGGGTGAACTCATAGGACGCCGACAGGGTGCCGTCGGGCCAGGAACTGGCACCGGTGGCTGCCACCAGCCCTCGCTCTCGGGCCATCGAGGTCAGGACCGCCTCGACCTCGGCCACCTCTCTGCCCAACCCGGAGGCCGCTGTAGCAGCGTCGAAGGTCTCGCCCGCTACGGCACAGGCCTCCAGAACAGCCAGGTCGTCCGGTGCCAGCAGAGCCAGCTCCCGCTCGATCAAGGGTGGGAGGGTCTGGGGGATGGTGGCCTGTAGCTCTTCCAGGGACCCGGCCACTGTGACGACACCATCGTGTTGGATGACATGTCCCTGCCGGGCCCACGACGACATGATCTCTTCGGCGAACAGTGGGACCCCTGCGGAACGGTCGATCAAGAGCCGGATCAGCTCATCGGGCACCTCGGCCCCGATGAAGCGATCGGCGACGAGGGCACCGATGGCCTCGCGATCAAGGGGCCGAGCTCTATCTGGATCGCTCGCCCGGCTGCAACCGCCGGAGCGCTCACGGTTCGCAGAGGGGCATGGTCTGAGCGAGCGGAGATCAGCAACAGTAGGGGAGCGGGGTCGACTCGGTGGACGAGCAGATCGATGACGTCGAGAGTCAGGTCGTCGGCCCACTGGAGATCTTCGAGCAGTAGTAGAAGAGGGTGGTGGCGGGACAGGGCCTCGAATGCGTCCGCTCCCTCGCGCAGCATGCGGGGGGCGGACGAGCCGAGAAGGCGTCGTTCCAGCCGTTCCGAGACAGAGATGTCGATGAAGGCTGGCATCTGGGCGAGCCATGAGGGTGCCACTCGATCGAGGGTGTCGAATACCAGATCGGGCTCAGCCACCGCGAGTTGACCGAGGGCGTCGAAAAGGCAGAAATAGGGTTCCACCCCGCCCCGGGTCTGGATGCACCGGCTCCGCGCCACCAGATAGGAATCGAGCTTGTCCTGACGTTCCAGGAACTCGGCCACCAGTGTTGACTTGCCCGAGCCGATCCCACCGCTGACGAAAACCGAGCGCCG
>JAAETV010000588.1 GCA_024227975.1 Actinomycetes bacterium | reverse complement strand
GGTGCGATCAAGCTAGGCCAGATGGTAGCCAGCCCCTGGGGCCGAGGGCCTCTCGAACTGACCGCCATCACCACCAGCGTCTACCGTGACCGGAGTAAACACTGGCTTGGACCAAGGAGCATTGATGTCCGATCACCTCGACATGAAGGAGATGAAGCGGTTCGGGTTCGCCCTGTGGAGCTACAAGATGGGTGAACAAGTAGCCCTCATGATCCACCTCGGTGACCGCCTCGGCGCCTACAAGGCCATGCAGGGAGCCGGGCCCCAAACCTCGGTCGAGCTGGCAGCAATCCTCGGGCTCAACGAGCGGATGCTGCGTGAGTGGCTCATGGGCCAGGCTGCGGCCAGGCTCATCAATCGCCACGACGACGGCCGCTTCGAGCTCAGCCCGGTCCAGGCTGCTTTCCTGGCCGATGAAGCGGGCTCGATCAGCTTTGCCGCCGGTGCCTTCCGCGGCGGGATCGATCCGACCACCGTCGATGCTCTGGCCTCCTCGTTCCGGACCGGGATCGGGGTCACCTATGAGCAGCAGGGCACGGCGGCCGCCGCCGGTCTGGCCAGGATGACGGGCCCCTGGTCACGCTTGGCCCTGACCTCGGCCATCCTGCCTGCCCTGGATGGGGTGGTCGAGAAGTTGGAAGCAGGCGCAACCGTGATCGACATCGGTTGTGGGGCCGGGGTGACCCTGGCCACTATCGGGGCTACCTTCCCCAATTCGACCTGTACCGGCTACGACCCGTCGTCTTCGGCCCTTGCCCTAGCCCGAGAACATGTGGCCGATGCTGGGCTCGACAATGTGAGCTTCGTCGAAGCACCGGCCGAGGTCCTCCCTCCCGACCTCGATGCTGACCTCGTCATCTGCTTCGACTGCCTCCACGACATGCCCTTCCCTGACCGGGCCGCCAGTGCTATCCGGTCAACCATCGCCGATGACGGGACCTGGCTCATCAAGGACATCCGTTCCACTGGTTCGTTCGAGCAGGACTCGAAGAACCCCCTACTGGCCATGTTCTACGGATTCTCGGTCGCCTCCTGTCTCCAGTCGGCCATGTCGGAACCCGGCGGTATGGGCCTCGGGACCCTGGGGCTCCATCCCCAGCGGGCCGAGGAGCTGGTGCGAGAGGCCGGGTTCAACTCGTTCATCACCCATGACCTCGACGATGCCGCCAACCTCTACTACGAGGTCAAGGTAGACGAGTAGCCTCTTGGTCGATGGACCATGGCATCGGACGGTTCCCGGCCCTCGGGGTGGGAATCGGATTCGCCCTCATCTTCGGAGCCGTCGGCTGCGCATCGTCGCTGTCGACTGAAACCGGGGTGACGGCCACCACAGTGGCCGAGCGGGAGCCGTCGTCGGTGGTGGTCACGACCCTGACGATGGAGGACGGGACCGAGCTGGACGGCTCGGCGAACACCACAGCCGCCATTCCGACCCTGCAGCCGACGGCCTCGACCCAGGTGGCGACAACCCAGGTATCGACAACCCAGGAGGCAACGACTGGGCTGGTTGTAACGACTGAGCTGGTTGTGACCGAGACGACATCGGTGCCCTTCGACGGAGCCATCGACCAACCCTTGACTGAGCCGGAACAGGTGGTGCGGCTCCATTTCGAGTCCTGGGTCGACGATGTCCCCGTCGACCAGCTCCGGGCCGAGGCCATCACCATCCTGAGCGACCAGCGGGGTTGGGGACGGGCCGGATTCCGCTTCGTGGCCGACGACAACAGCCCCTTCCGGGTGATCCTGGCCGAGGGATCAGACGTCGACCAGCTCTGCCTTCCTCTCGTCACCTACAGCTCGGTCAGTTGTCAGAACGGACCGGTGGTTGCCCTCAACGCCGATCGCTGGCGGGCCGGCGTCGACCATTGGGACGCCGAGGTCGCCACCTATCGGGGCTATCTCGTCAATCACGAAGTCGGCCATCTATTGGGTCAACGCCACCCCCGGCCTCGCTGCCCTGTTCCTGGCCGACCAGCGGGGGTAATGGAACAGCAGACGGCGGGCCTGGAGGGATGCACCGGCAACGGCTGGCCCCGAGATTGGGAGATCAGCTTGGCCACAGCCAGACCCGTTGTCTACGCCCCCCTCCCCGACTGGGGTCCAGATCCCGTACCGACCAACGGCGAGCGCTGAGGACCAGCCCGCGGGGCCGGGCCCGCCGAATCAGCATGATGTCACTGTGGTTCCCTATGGTTGGGTCATGAGCGAGAACCTCCGAACCTATGTGAAGGCCTTGTACGGCTTCGATGCCACTGTGGCCAGAGTCTCAACTGACTCCTGGGCCAACCCCTCTCCTTGTCCGGGGTGGACCGCAGCCGACGTCGTCGCCCACAACATCGGTATGAACAACATGATCGCTGGGTTCGCCCAAGCAGTCGGCGCCGGCCGTCCAACTGAGGCCCGGCCCGATGACCCAGGGGCCGAATGGGGCCGCTCCCTCGATGGGCTGCTCGATGCCCTGGACTCCGACGGAGCGCTACAGACAGTGGCCAAGACCCCTTGGGGTGAGATGGCCGTCGACAAGTTCTTGGGCTTCGCCTGGGTCGATCCCGTCATCCACACCTGGGATCTGGCTCGGGCCAGCGGCCAGGAGCCGATCATGGACGAAGCCCTGAGCCAGCGAGCGGTCAAACAGCTGAAACGGGCCGGTGATTCGCTCCGGGGTGAGGGACGCTTCGGGCCCGGGGTCGACACCAGTGATGCAGCCCCCATCATCGACCAGCTGGTCGCCATCAGCGGCCGCGACCCTTCGGCCCATTGAGTCGCGCCGTTTGCCCCCCAGCGGTGGACTTCCATCGGTGACCGCTGGGGCCTCGGAGGGCCCGTTAGGCTTGGCCCCCGTGCCGAGGCAGATTGCATGTGGCCATTGTGGCGGCTCACACGGATCCGTTGCCGAGGTACGGTCGTGCTCGGTCGACAACCCTGCCCAGGTCGCTTCTCTCCCGACGCCGAACACATCCCCCGAACCATGGGGCGGGGATCGGCCCCCCAACGGTGGGTCACCCAGCGAAAGCCAACCAAGCTCACCACCAACGCCCAGCGCGGCCAGAGTGGCCAGAGCGACGCCAACCAAGAAGACTCGGCCAGGTCCGGTCGAGACCACCAGGCCGGTGGTGGAACGTCGCGTCGATCTGGCTCGGACAGCCACCGAGCTGGCCGGCCCCGACCCTCTGGGGCGGAGCTTGCTGGTTCGGCCGAACCAGCCGATCCCCGATCAATGGGAGGTGGCACCCGTTGTCGACGCTTCGGCCGAGGCCGATCCCGATCTCATCGAGCGCCTCCACCGGGCGTGGCGACAACGAGAGCGGCTCGTCATCGTGTGGTCGGGTCCCCTACCTGAGACTGCACCCCGGCTCGATGTCGCCTTCCATACCCTCAGCCCTACCACCGAGCTGGAAGGTGAGCGGCTTCGTTTTGCCGTGACCGCCAACGCCGTCGACCTGTTGGAGCCGAGTCCTTCGTTCGCTCCTCTTCAGCGGGCGCTGGCCTTGGGTGCCGAGTTGGCCCCCACCGGCGGAGAGTCGGGTGGGATAGTGGCCGACACGGCCCAGGCCGAAGTGATCCTGGTCGATGGGACCAGTGCTTGGGTCGATGGTGGGCCTCTCGATCACCTTCCGACTGATGCCTTGTCCGGCCACCCCGTCATCCCCCGGATCCACCTGACGGCGGGCCGGCTGGAGGTCGAACGGGCCATGAGAGACCAACCAACGGCCGAGCTGGCCCCGGACCAGTTGAGCGCCGTCGGCCATCGGGGGGGTCCGGCCAGGATCATCGCTCCTGCCGGTTCGGGCAAGACCCGCGTCCTGACCGAGCGGACCCGCCACCTCATCAACGACCGTGCCATCAGCCCTTCGGCCGTATCCCTCGTTGCCTACAATCGACGAGCACGAGCGGAGATGGCCGATCGCCTGGACGATATCAACGGCCTCGATATCCGAACCCTGAACAGCCTGGCGCTGGCCATCGCCACCGGACGGGGCCCGTTCCTGGCCGCCGATCGTCGGGCCAGGCTGGCAACCATCAACGAGATCGAGGCCAGGCGACTCCTCCAAGACATAGTTCCCGGCCGGAGACGGCGGCAGCTCACCGATCCACTCGAACCCTGGATCGATGCCCTCTCCGCTTGTCGGCTCGGGCTACGAGACCCCGACGAGATCGAGGCCAGCTACGGGGGCGACGTGGCTGGCTTCCCCGAGGTCTTGGAGACCTATCGATCCACCCTGGCTCGCCGGGGCCAGCTCGATTTCGACGAGCAGATCCTCACCTCCATCACGGTCCTGCTCACCGAGCCCGAGGCCCGAGCCGCGGCCAGGAGGGCCACCCCTCTCCTCCTGGTCGATGAATTCCAGGACCTCACCCCAGCCCACCTCCTCCTGGTTCGTCTGTTGGCTGGCCCCCCAGCCGAGGTGTTCGCCGTCGGCGACGACGATCAGACCATCTACGGGTACTCGGGAGCCTCACCCGACTGGCTGGTCAACTTCGCTCGCTTCTTTCCCGGTGCCGCCGACCATCGCCTGACCGTGAACTACCGCTGCCCGACCCCAGTCGTCAGCGCCGCCGCCAACCTGTTGTCCTACAACCACAATCGGGTAGTGAAAGAGATCACCCCCAACCCGGCCAATCAGAGCGAACACACTCCAGCCAACGGCGCCGAGACAGCCGGGGCGATACCTGGATTCGCGGCAAGGGCCTCCGCAGACCCCCAGCAGGCGCTGGTGACCCGGGTCGAGCAGCTCTTGGAAGGGGGAGCGAAGCCAAGCGAGATAGCGGTGCTGGCGCGCGTCAATGCTGCCCTCCTTCCGGCCGCCGTGTTCTTGGCCGAGGAGGGCCACCCGGTAGCCAAGCCGGCTGGGGTCGGCACCCATCTGCTGGAACGGTCTGGGTTCGCCGCCGCCCTGGCCTGGCTCCGTCTGGCCAGCGCCCCAGAGCAACGACTGGGTAGCGAGGATCTGCGACTGGCCCTGCGCCGTCCCCCTCGATCGGTCCACCCTCGCATCGTCGACTGGATCTGTGAACAGTCATCCGTCAAAGGCCTGCTAGCCCTATCCAATCGCCTTACTTCCGAGCGGGATGCCACCCACCTCTCCGAGCTGGCAGCCGACATCACCTCCCTGCGAGAACGCTACGACGAAGGAGCTTCGGCCTCAGAGTTGCTCGACACGATCTACAACGAGATCGGCCTCCTCGGCGCCGCTTCGCAACTCGACCAATCCCAACGAACGGCCAGGAGGGCAGCCCACGCCGATGAATTGGCTGCCCTGCGAGCCATGGCCGACATAGGGCCAGGCCCGATTGAGCTGGAGCCCTGGATCCGGGACCATCTCGAGGCAATGCCGACCCAGGAGCACGACGATGGGGCCGAGGCCATCACCCTGGCCACGGTGCATACGACCAAAGGCCTGGAGTGGGACCATGTGATCGTCCACGATGTGCGCGGTGACCTACATCCCCACCGGCTGGCGACCGACATCGAGGAAGAGCGCCGGATCTTCCACGTCGCCATCACCAGAGGCCGCCACAGCGTGTTGGTCAACGCCGTTGGCCCCGGCTCCAGTCACCCCTCCTCCCCCTTTCTCGACGAGCTAGCCCAGCCACGACCCGCCGATCGGCCTTGGCCAACGGTTGAGCCGGTGGCCGCAACGGTGGTGACAAGCGGCGGCCGCAAGGCCAAGGGCGGGGGAACGAAGAGGGAGCGGCCCGAGCCCGGGTCAGAGGGCGAGGCCGCTCGCCGCCAGGCCCTGACCAGCTGGCGGACCCAGCGCTGCAAGAGTGACAGCGTGCCGGCCTATGTCGTACTCGACAACGCAACCCTCGACGCCATCGCCGCTACCGCCCCAGCCTCCCTGGCCGCCCTCGGTCGGATCAAGGGCATCGGCCCAACCAAGCTCGACCGATACGGGGCCGACATCCTCGGCATCATCGAGTCCACCGGCTGAACGGTCAGAACGCATCTAGTTGGTCGATGGGAGGGCAGTCACCTCGACTCGCACATCCAGTGGCAGGACCCTGGTGGCCAGGATCTGGACATTGGCAGCCGTGATCTGGGGCAGGATGGTGTTCCTCCGGGCCGGCGTGAGAGGTCTGATATCGTCATCGGTCAACAACATGGTGAGCAACTGTGGGTTGTTGATCAGATTGAAGTCGGCTTGGATCACGGCCCGGGCCCGTTCCAGCTCCTCGGCCGTCGGTCCGTTGGCGGCGATGTCCTTGGTCACGCTGAGCATGGTGGCCAAAGCCTCGTCGACCCGGCCCGGGTCAACGTTGGCGAACAACAAGAGCTCTACCCCTTCGGTCGGTGCCCGACGAGTGCTGGCTTGTACAAATCCTCCGTACGTCACCCCCAACTGTTCCCGTAGTTGGTCGAAGAGCCGGGCGTCGAGGATCTGCTCCAGCACCATCAGCTCTACCTTGGTAGTGGCGTCGACTGTGATCTCACTCGGATACAGCACCGAAACGGCACCCGTCGACTCACCGGAACCAACGGTCAAGTCACGACGAACAGGCCCGGTGATCAGGGGTGGCCTGACATTGGCCCAGGTATCGCCGGGCCCGGCGGGGAGGGTGCCGAGGTAGGCATCTGCCAATTCCTCGACCTCGGCCCGGCGAACATCGCCGACGATGGCAACGACAAGGTCGTCGACCGCCCCCAGCCGCTGCTGGTAGATATCGACGGCCTCCGGCTCGGTCAGGTCCGACAAATCGGGTGAGGCGACGGCAAAACGAGGGTCACCGTCGTAGAGCACATCAGCCAGAGCAGCCTGGGACGCGGTCCATGTGTCGGTCTCGACCAGGCGACGATCCTCGTCGATATCGTCGAGGGTCTGACGCAAGGCTGGCCCCTCCACTCGCGGCGCCGTCACCAATAGATAGAGCTGTTGGAACAAGATCTCCAGGTCTTCAGTGGCCGAGAAGCCAACGAAACCCTCGGACGTCTCATCGATGAAGGGAAACAGGGAGGTGGAGGCGTCGGCCAGGAAGCGTCGGTAGGTCAGCCGGTCATGTTCCCCGACCCCGCTACGACTGACGGCGTCGGTTGCGGCGAAGGCAATCGGCCCATCCTCGGGGTCGAGGATGCTCCAGCCCCCTTGGCCCCGGGCCCGCAGCTCAACATCATTGGCCGTGATGTCGGAGTCGATGAAGCGGACGGTCACCCCGTTCTCGTAGCTCCATTCGGCGCCTTCGAGCTCATCGAGGCCCTGGGTGGTGAACGGCTCGACCAGATCGGGCCTGACCATCAACTCCTCGATAACGGGGACGTCACCACTTCCGTTGTCATCGGCCACAGTGGTAGTGGCGGCATCGATGGCGGCCTTCAGATCAGCCTCGGTCGGTAGCCGGGCTGGGTCGGAGCCAACGACAATCACGATTGGAGCCGCCTGCGAGAGCTCCCACCGAAATACCTGGCTGACCTCATCGGCCGTGATGTCATCGAGGGCAGCCGTCAGCCGCTCGTGGGTCGCGCTTGCCGAGGAGATCTGGGCCGACTCCAGGAAATGGGCGACATAGTCGTCGGCGTAGATGAAGTCGTTGGTCGAAGGAGCCGTAGCCAGGAACTGATCGAGGCCGGCCGCAATCTGATCGGCCGCCCGCTGGTACTCCTGGTCGGTGAAGCCAGCCAGTTCCAGCCGCCTCATCTCGGAGAGGATGAACTCCGCCCCCTGGGCCAGATCGGGAGCATCGAAGTTGAACCCGAGGAAGCTCTGGTGGCGGGTCTCCTGAAAGCGTCCGACCCATGGCTCGTCGAGCTCGACCTCGGCTCGGTCGACGGCATCGAGAAGCCGGTTCTGGATCATCAGGGCATACACATCCTGGATGAGGGTCAGCCTCTCACCCCCGACGGTGCCAAGACCCCAGGTGGTTATGGAGTAGTCGATGGACCCGAAGGGAGCCGCCACCTCGGGGTGGCTCAACACCCTGGTAACCGATTCATCGATCGGACTGACGACAGGCTCGATGCGTTCCGGAGCCTCGATCCCCCGCGGAGTGAGATCGGTGAAATGATCGCGTACCTCTTCCTCGAGGGCGTCGAGAGGGAGGTCACCGACAGCGATGACAGCCATCAGATCAGGTCGGTACCAGCGATCGTAGAACTGGCGGAGCTGGTCAGCGTCAGTCTCCAAGACCATCGGCCCCTGACCCCCCGGCTCGCGACTCTCATAGGCCGTTCCCCGTGAGTAGGCATCGTCGAACACGGTCGAGATAGCACCCTGCGAGCCCTCATCGCGGAGCCGGACCTCCTCGCGGACGACGCCCCGCTCCTCAACCGTCGCCGCTTGGTCGATGGTCGCCGCCGACGCCCAATCGGCCACCACCGAGAAACCAGTCTCGACGATGTCGGGTGTGATCTCTGAGAGCTGCAGGGAGTAGACCGTCTCGTCGTAGCTGGTGTAGGCGTTCAGATCAGGCCCGATCAACACACCGAGGCTCTGAAGGACCCGGTTGAGCTCATTTCCCGGGTAGCGCTCCGTGCCGTTGAACAGCATGTGTTCCAGGAAGTGGGCCGCCCCCGACTCCGGTTCTTCTTGCTGGAGCGATCCTGCGTTGACTACCAGTCGCAAGGAGAGCCCTAGGCCCGGGGCCTGATTCGAACGGAGGTAGTAGGTGAGCCCGTTGTCGAGGGTTCCGATTCGGACCGCCGAGCTTGGCTCGATGGGAGTTGTATCGACCTCGGGGGCAACCAGCTCCGTACCATCGATGCCGTCAACCGGGTCGTCGCTGGCGGGGGGAGCGATTGTTGTCTCCGGGCTGCTCTCGGTCGGGCTACTGGTACAGGCGGCGGCAAGTAAGGCCAACACCACCAACAAGCCAAGACGCAACCTCATCGTTGGCCACCGATGCTCGCCATCGACATGATGGAGGTCCTCGTCCCCATGGTCACAGGCACAACCCCCCATCGGTGGCCCCGCGGCCACAGATCACGGTCCGTTCCGCCCCCTCGAGCCGATAGCCGGTGCCGACCGACTCGAACATGAAGACAAATCGTTCCCCCTTGACCGCATCGTCACCGAGACCGACCACGTCGACGGTTGCCGCCATACCACCACCCCCGACGCTGGTGATGGGACGCATATAGGTCACCCGAGGTTCTGGCCCATCGCTCCGGCTGGCAGCGACTGAGGTGACGATGGCTTCGATTGTTGTGGCCTCAGTCGAAGCGGGACCCGCTTCCAGGTCTTCCAGGATGTCGTCAGTGCGACCCAGCGTGCCGAGAAAGGCGAAGTTGGCCCAGGCCTCCTGGCCACCGACCGTGACCTTCCACCATGCGGAGCTGTCGAAGAGGCGACCCTCTCCGCTGGAGAGCACGGCCGGGGTGTTCGACAGGGGGGCGACGGTGTCGACAATGGGAGCCGAAGCCTCGGGCCGGGTTCTGAAGTTCAGCACATCGTCGTGGCCAACGCTGACCACATCTAGCTGTTCCCCAGCT
>JAAETV010000587.1 GCA_024227975.1 Actinomycetes bacterium | reverse complement strand
GTGGCGGCCAGTATCGGGGGCGACGACCTCGCCTGGTCGTCACCGACCATCCTCACCCTGGCCGCCGTGGGCCTCATCTTCAGCACTCTATTCATCAGACGGGAACTGCGAGCCGAGAACCCGATCCTTCCCTTGCGCCTGTTCTCCAACGACATCTTCCGCGTCGGCATGTTGCTGTCGTTCGTCTCTGGCGCAGCCTTGATGAGCGCCAACATCTTCCTCCCCGTCTTCCTCCAGGTCGTCAGCGGAGCCAGCGCCACCGTGTCCGGCCTCCTGCTCGCCCCGATGATGTTCGGCCTGACGGTGGCGTCGATCTTCGCCGGGCGACGGATCACAACCACCGGCCGCTACCGCCGACTGATCCGTATCGGCCCCATCATCTCTGTCATCGGCATGATCGGCCTGGCCACCCTCTCGGTCGACTCCCAACCGTGGAACGCCACCCCCTTCGTCATCATCAACGGGATCGGCCTCGGCCTCATGATGCCCCCGCTTTCGATCGCCATACAGAACGGGGTCAGCTTCCGCGACCTGGGCGTCGCCACCAGCGCCAACACCTTCTTTCGCACCCTCGGGATGACATTCGGAGTCGCCACCTTCGGTGCCATCATGGCCGCCCGTCTCCGGGCTGAGCTGGCAAACCGGCTCCCCGCCGATCAGGTCGCTGATCTCAATGTGGCTGAGCTCACCGGCAGCCCGGAGACAATCCGCCAACTCCCGGCCGAGCTCCAAGGTCCGGTGATCACCTCCGTGGCCGAGTCAATCAACCTCGTTTATCTGACTGCCGTTCCCGTCGCCATCCTCATGGCGGCGATGGCCTGGATACTCCGTGAAGCGCCCCTGCGCGAACGCTCTCCCCTAGAGGAATCCCAAGCCGAAGCCCGTAGCGAAGCCGCCACCACCACCCCTGACCGAACTCCCGACGAGACCGCCCCCAGCGAGGACTAGGAGGTGCGCCGATAAGCAACCCGAAGGGGTGCCGGACACCGACCCGGTAGACCGATGGCTATTCGCCCTCCTCAGAGGGCGAATGAGCAAACCGAGCGGTTCCTATCCGCTAGACCCCAAAGACCCGATCGGGGCCCGGTGGTCGGTCCCGTACAACTCTTCGAGCGCAGCCAACGTCTGGAGCACCACGACATCGTCTCGTTGCCGGCCAACTACCTGCAACCCGACCGGCATCCCATCAGCCGTGAACCCGACGTTCACCGTCCCGGCCGGATTGCGGGTCATGTTGAACCCGTAGGTGAACCCGACCCAGCCCAGCACTTCTAGGTCGTTGACCACCCCGCTGTGCCCCACGAAGGGCGTCTGACCGGCACAGATCGGGGTCACCAACACCGGGGCCTGCTCGAAGGCAGTGTCGAGGAGCAGGCTCAGCTCGTGCACCGCATCGATGGCCCGCAGGACATCAACCCCCGACACCCCCATCCCCCATTCGATCTGTGCCTGCAGGGACTCGTCGATCTCTTCGAAGTCAGGGCTGCCCAGCAGATGACCCTGGGTCCGGGCCCGACATGCCGTCCACATCGCTAGCCACGGCTCGACGGGGTCGGTCGGCCATACCTCATCCATCTGGCGCACCTCGGTCCCCGCCCCCGCCAACTGCTCTACCGCGGCCTGGCAGATAGCTGCGATCTCGGCATCGACCTCGGCAAAGCCCAGCGTCGGCGACCACACCACCGCAGCCGGCAATCGGACGCTGGCCATGGCCTCATACCATGGGGCACCGGCGAGGGGCAGGCTGAACGGATCAGTCGGGTGGGGCCCAACGCAAGCATCGAGCACGAACGCCGTGTCGGCGATCACCCTCGTCATCGGCCCCTTGACTGACAACAATCCCGAACCAGGCGGCGTCGGTCCCCCATTCGGCACCCTGCCTTGGGTCGTCTTGATCCCCGACAACCCGCACAAGGCGGAGGGGATTCGGATCGACCCACCCCCATCCGACCCTGTAGCTAGCGGCACCATCCCACTGGCTAGTGCCGCCGCCGACCCACCGGAGGAACCCCCAGGGCTGCGATCGGGGTTCCACGGATTCCGGGTCACTCCCGACAGGGGGCTCTCGGTCACCCCCTTGTGGCCATACTCAGGTGTCGTGGTCTTCCCGACAACGACACAACCGGCGGCCCGCAACCGAGCAACCAATACCGAGTCTCCGGCCGCCGGCGCTTCAGAAGACAGCTTGGATCCGGACCGGGTGGGAAAGCCGGCGACATCCTCCAGGTCCTTCACCGCCAGGGGAATCCCGGCCAACATCCCAACGACCCCTTCCCCCACCAGCCGCTCATCGAGTTCGGTGGCTTCGGCCAGGGCACGATCTGGGTCGATCGAGACAAATGCGTTCAGCTGGGGGTCCAGCTCCTCAATCCGGTCGAGAGCCGCCTGCGCCAGCTCCCGAGCCGAGATCTCACCAGCCCGGACACTGGCCGCCAAGTCGACTACCCGGTGTGATCTGAAATCCATGGGCCGAACCTAGCCCAACCGGCGTGAGCCAGCGATGGCCAGACGAGACGAAGGGCGCCTGGGGTTCACCTGCGACCCAGAACCCTCGATGCTGGGATCAACGCACCGGGTGCTAGGGCTGACCCGCTCACCAGATCATGGCTGTCACACCCCCGTCGTAGCTTCGGGGCCATGGGAACCACCAACCGACAACGACGGGCAGATAAGGCCCGCAGGATGAAGGCCAAGCGCCGCCAACAGGAGGCCAAGCGCAACCAAGCCAGTCGTCGACAGGACCCGCATCGACGGGATCAGCAGCGCGAGAGCACCAACTCAAACGAGCGACAGGCCCCTCCGCCCTGGCCCTTCTCCGGGGCCAGTACCGGCCCCCGCGATTCTGACTGCCAGGAGACCTCCACCGACAGGCGCCGTGAGCTCATCAGCCAAGCGCTTGACCAGACCCTGACGATAGGCCCTCCCGTCAGAGTGGCCATGCTGTCTGCCCTGCGGAGCGATATCCCGACGCTCGTGGCCGACGAGATCGAGGCCCGCCTGTTGGCCCATGTGGGGCGACTCTGGTCTTGGGGCTGGTTGCCAAGCGAACTGGTCCGCCAGACCAGGCGAGAAGCCGGCGCTCGAGCTAGCGAGATCATGGCTTCGGCCATCGCCGCCGACCATGCCGCACGCCCCCCGTCCAGCCTCCACCATCGCTGGGTATCCAACCTCGAGTCGCTGGACCTCCCCGAGGGCACCGGGTCCAGAGGATGGCTACTCGACCTGGCCTCGAACGAACTGCCCGACTGGTCCGACACCCTCCTGGCAGCCCTCGAAGCGTTGATGTCGATGCTCATCATGGCCCCAATGGCGAAGATCATCCCCCCACCCGGTGCCTCTTCCGACAGTGCCGAGGCTGGCAAAGAGCAGCCCTCGATAATCGACCTCAGCTCCCAGGCGAACGGTGGGAAGGACAGCACAATCCTGGAACGGGTTCGGGCCCTGCTGGCCCAGGCCGAGTCGACAACGTTCGAGGCTGAGGCCGAGACGTTCACCGCCAAGGCCCAAGAGCTCATGGCCCGCCATGCCATCGACGTTGCCATGGTCTGGGGTCGATCGAGCCGGACTGAGGAACCGATCATGATCCGCATCGCCATTGACGAGCCCTATGCCAATGCAAAGAGCCTGCTGCTTCACCATGTCGCCACCAACTCACGCTGCCGGGTCATCCAGCACTCCGCCTACGCCATCTGCTCCGTTGTCGGTTTCCAGAACGATCTGACGGCCACCGAGTTGTTGTTCACCTCTCTCCTGGTGCAGGCCCACCAAGCTCTCCAGCAGGTGTCCGAAGCGGCACCTCCGGGGAGTAGGAGCAGGAGTCGGGGGTTCCGCTCCTCATTCCTCACCGCCTACGCCACCCGCATCGGCCAACGCCTGGCCAGGGTGAATGCCGATGTCGAAGCGGAGCATTGTGATCGAGGTACCAGCGATCATCTCCCGGTTCTCGCTGATCGGAGCTCCCTGATCGACAAGGTAGTCGAGGAGGAGTTCCCGACCCTGACCTCTCGCCGGAGCAGGGCGAACCATGACCCCCTTGGTTGGGGTGCCGGCCATGACGCCGCCAACCGAGCCCAGCTCGATTTCAACGAGGTCAGGTCGCACCGGCCCGAGCTATGAGCACCAGAAGCGGGAGCACCAAAACTCGACAACCCGCGAGCTGAGAGCCTCCGACCGTCAAGTACCACTGCCGGGTTTGGGCGGAGACCGACGACGCGGTGAAGCTACGACACCGCACCGAGGCAGGCGACGACCCCGTTCATGAGCAGTACCTCCCTGATCGTGACCAGGGGGCACACCCCGTCCTCCAGCCGCGCACCAATGACCCGTCCGTCAGCACCAGCATCACAGGGCCGCTCCAGCAACGCCGGGCCCGTCAACACAGTCACACAATCGTTGGCTACGATCCCCGATCCAAGATTCGGAGCAGGCGACGTCGTCGTCGTTGCCACATCTGGGTTGTCTCGCGCATAGGCCGTGAAGACGAAGATGGCCCCCAGCAAACCGAGCACGGCCAGCACCGGCACCGCCCTCAACACGAGCGAGCTCCGATTCGAGATCCTCTCTCCCTGGGCCAAGCGGCGAGCGGCCAAGAGACTCGGATCGAGCAAACGGGGATCGATCCGGATGACGCCATCATCGCTGACCGTCCGCCCCGAGCCATTGGCCCCCACTCCCCCGCCTCCGACTCCTCGGCGCAGTTCGAGGTCGTAGGTCCTACGCCGAGCCTCGTCGCTCAGGACCTCCCAGGCCTGGTTGATACGACGCATCTCGGCCTCGGCCCGTCCGGCCTCTCGCCGCGACTGATCGACGAAACCGTCAGGGTGCCAGCGTCGAGCGGCCCGATGGTACGCCTGGCGGATGTCGGCGTGATTGGCCGTCCTGGCAATGTCGAGAACCTCGTAGTGAGTAGCCACAGCCCGGATGACCTCCTTCGATGCTCGGCCCACTTCGTCTGGCCTATCAGGGCGGCGCAACCCCGATCCGGTTGGATCTGGTTGGCCCATCGTAGGGCTGCTAGACCTGAGGCCAGGCATCGACGATCTCGGAGGTTTCTCATGCGCCTGGCACTCGGACTCGGCTACTGGGTAGCAGGACCCCCTCCTGATGCCTCCGAGCAGATCGCCACCGCCGAACGGCTCGAATTCGATTGCATGTGGACCGCCGAGGCCTACGGGTCCGACGCCCTCACCCCGCTGGCCTGGTGGGGTGCCGCTACCTCGACCATCGGCCTTGGAACATCCATCTGCCAGCTCTCAGCTCGAACCCCGACCGCGATGGCCATGGCCGCCATGGCCATCGACCATCTCTCGGGGGGACGGTTCCGGCTCGGGCTCGGGGCCTCTGGCCCTCAGGTGGTCGAGGGCTGGTACGGCATGCCCTACCCCAAACCCCTGGCCAGGACCCGGGAGTACGTCGAGATCGTCCGCAAGGTCTTGGCCCGAGATGAGCCCGTCAGCTACCAGGGCCAGCATTACCAGCTCCCCTACGAGGGGGGTACTGGTCTTGGCAAACCGCTCAAATCGACCGTTCACCCCTTGCGGGCCGACATCCCCATCTACCTCGGGGCTGAGGGACCCAAGAATGTGGCCATGACGGCCGAGATCGCCGACGGCTGGCTCCCCCTGTTCTTCGCTCCCAAGGACAACACCTTCTACCTCGATGCCCTGTCCGAAGGGTTCAACCGCCCGGGAGCGGTTCGCACCCTCGACGACTTCGACGTCGCTGCGGTCGTCCCCATCGTGATCAATGACGATGTCGAGGCAGCAGCCGACGCCATCCGGCCCATGCTTGCCCTCTACGCCGGCGGGATGGGAGCCAAGGAGGCCAACTTCCACCTCGATGTGTTCGCTCGCATGGGCTACGAGAGCGAGTGCGCCAAGATCCAGGAGCTGTTCCTGGCCGGAGACAGGTCATCGGCCATTGCCGCCGTCCCGACCGCCATGGTGGAAGACGTCGCCCTCGTCGGACCGGCCGGGAAGATCCGGGACGAGCTCGAGAAATGGGAAGAGTCAGTCGTCAACACCCTCGTGGTCAGCGGCCCGTCACCCCTCCTCGAGGCAGTAGCCGATCTGGTGAACCGCTGAGCGCCACCACCGGCTGACGCCGCTAGCCGCCAATCCCCAGACCAAGAGCCAGAAGGAGTCCAACCAGCAACTGGGCCCGACCCGTTGCTCCGAGCACAGGGATGAGGGCTGGTCCCTTCGCCCCGCTCAACACCGTGCGCACCGGACCAACCGCAGCCACCAACCCGACCAGGCCCAAGGCGGCCGCTGGCCGGACCAGCGCGCAGGCCACGATCCCGGCTCCGACAGCCACGATCAATCCCATGTAGAGGGATCGGGTAGCTGTGTCGCCGAGCCGGACGGCCAACGTCCTCTTTCCTGACTCGGTGTCTCCAGGGATGTCACGCAGATTGTTGATGACCAGCAACGCCACCGCGGCCAGACCAACCGGCACCGAAGCCAGGAGCGATAGTCCAGTCACGGCCTCGGTCTGGACATAGGTCGATCCCGCCGTGGCCACAACCCCAAAGAAGACGAACACGAACAGCTCACCGAGGCCGAGGTAGCCATAGGGCTTCGGGCCACCGGTATAGGCCCACCCAGCCAGCATCGACACCATCCCGACCACGACCAGCTCCCAACCAACCGCAACGGCCAAAGCACCGCCGGCCAGACCAGCGACTGTGAACGCAGCAAGGGCCGCTCGCTTGACCTGACCCACCGAAGCCGCCCCCGAACCGACCAAGCGCATCGGGCCGACCCGATCAGTGTCGGTTCCTCGAGCCCCATCGGCGTAGTCGTTGACATAGTTGGTCGCCACCTGCAGAGCCAACGAGACCACCAGAGCAGCAGCGGCCCGCCACCAGAGGATCCCTCCGTCGGCTTCACCGACCCCAGCGGCGGTGCCGACCACCACCGGAACCACGGCCGCCGGCAAGGTGCGAGGCCGCGCTCCCGCCACCCACTGGCGCCACCCTGGGGCCGACGTTGAAGCTGCCTCAGTCACCAGGTACCTGCGACGTCGAAGCCAACTCACTCACCGGGTACAGCCAACAGATCCGCCGCCACCAGTTCAAGACCGGCGACCCGACTCCCCTTCACCAGCACTGCGATCCCCTCACCTACTTCTCCCAGATCACCGAGAACCGACAGCACTTCGGCTCGGTCGCTGACATGCAAGGCCTCAGATCCGTAGGCCGGCGCACCGACGGCGATG
>JAAETV010000586.1 GCA_024227975.1 Actinomycetes bacterium | reverse complement strand
ATCGTGCCAGACCGCGATCTCGATCTCACCTCCGCCGATCGAGGTGTCGCTCAGATGGTCGATTGCATTGTCGACCAGGTTTCCGACAACAGTCACCAGGTCACGAGACACACCGATCTCCGTCTGGGGAAGATCACCGATATGGGTCCGGAGGCTGATATCCCGCTCGGCCGCGATTGCCGCCTTGGCCAGCAGGGAAGCGATCACCAGGGAGTCCCCGCCCGAGCGACTGCCATAGAGATCAGCGAGGGCTCGCTCCGACGCCGAGTGATCCATGATGATCGAGATCACATCGTCGTGGCGGCCCAATTCGATCAGACCAGAAATGGTGTGGAGACTGTTCGAGTGTTCATGGGCCCTCGCCCTCAGTGCCTCGATCAAACCCTGAGCCGATTCGAGCTCGCTCACCAGGCCCCGCAACTCGGTCCGATCCCTGAAGGTGTAGACCGCCCCCTGGCGCTTGCCGCGAATCGTGATCGGAGCTGTGGTCACCAACAACATTTCGGTACCGATCTGCAAAGGCACATCGACCTGCGAGCCCGGCCCCTTCGACAACGCCCACAGCTCAGCCAGGTCGGGCCGTTCGTCAAGTGATTGGCCGGCGCTGTCTGATCCCAGACCGAGCATCGTCGCAGCCTCGTCGTTGACGAGGGTCACGGTTCCGTTCTCGTCGACGGCCAATACGCCTTCGTGCAACGATCGCAACATCCCATCCCGATGCTCGTAGAGCGCTGCAATCTCCGGGGGTTCGAGCCCCAGCGTCTGACGGCGTATTGTCCGAGCAGCGATGTACGCCGCCAGCGCTCCGACCGCGAACACGCCGCTGGCCATCAACAACAGGCCAGCCAGCCAATCCCGCACGGCGTCGGAAACCTCGCCCGTCAGGACTCCAACCGACACGATTCCAATCACCTCCTCGCCAGTACTGTCCCAGACTGGAACCTTGCCCCGTACCGACGGCCCCAACGTGCCGGTCTGGACGTACCAATCCGAGATTCCCGCCAGCGCCCGGCTGGGATCGGTCGAGACAGGTTCACCGATCCGCTCCGGCTTCGGGTGGGAGTGGCGGACACCCGTCACGTCGGTGATCACCACGAATGCTACGCCGGTCCGAAGCCGCACCGCCTCGGCAATCTCTTGCATCTGGGGCGAGATCACCTTCGACTCCAGCAACGTCCGAACCTCGGGGACCTCAGCCACCGACTCCGCAACCGCAGTGGCACGAAGGCCATATTGCTCCTCGAGCGCATCTCGACTCGTACGGGCAAAGGCCACCGACACGGCCAGCAACACCAACGCGATCACGGTCAACTGCAACGCCATTGCCTGGGTCACAAGGCGCCGATGCCAAGGTGTCCGGATCATCCGACCAGTGTCGCACGAACCAGGCGAGCCACAAACGCCAATGGTGGCCACAGATCGCCATGTATGGCTTCGCCCCTGCGTTGCCCCAGATTCTCGATGAGGCAGCCAAGGCGGCAGGCACCGTATCGTCGACGCCGAGTCGCGGTTCAACTGGCGTCGGACGAGCCTGCATGGAAGGGTGCGCACATGGTCGAGAACGATCGGCGCGCCATCGATGATCTAGCCCACGCCTACGCCGACGCCGTCTGTCGCAACGACCACGAGGCCTGGGCCGACACCTGGGCCGATGATGGCGTCTGGAACATCGGTCGGGGTGAGGTGATTGGCCGTGTCGCCATCGCCGAGGCCTTCGCCTCCGCCATGGATCTGTTCGAATCGGTACACCAGACCGCCGGCAGTGGAACCGCCAGCCTCGACGGCGACAGGGGCACCGGCCGCCGGTATATGCAGGAGGT
>JAAETV010000585.1 GCA_024227975.1 Actinomycetes bacterium | reverse complement strand
GCGATCCTCTCCTGCTTCCAGGTCGGGAGAGCAGCAATGGTCCGCAGATTGTGGAGCCGGTCGCACAGCTTGATGATCAGGACCCGGATGTCCTTGGCCATCGCCACCAGCATCTTGCGAAATGATGCCGCCTGGGCTGCTTCTTGGGAGTCGAAGCGGAGCCGGTCGAGCTTGGTCACCCCGTCGACGATGGTGGCCACATCGCTGCCAAAAGCTCGTTGGATGTCGTCGAGCTCGATACGGGTGTCCTCCACGGCATCGTGGAGGAGGGCTGAGGCCACCGTCATCTCGTCAAGTCCGAGGTCAGCCACGATGCGGGCCACGGCCAGGGGATGGACGATGTAGGGCTCACCGGACTTGCGCCGTTGGGGGGCATGAGCCTTGGCCGCCATGCGGTAGGCCCTGGAGACTACGTCGATCTGCTGCTCACGACCAGGACCCCTGAATCCGGCGACGAGGGGTGCCACCTGGTCCTCGGTCTGGCGGCGCTCGCGGCGCCAGGGCAGAACTCGTTCGACGGTGACCATGGGTCTACTACGGTAGCCAACTCACCCACCTAGCCGGCAACGCTTTCCTCTTCAAATCTTTACCGTCTCGCCAACCGGCGGACCGGCTCCAATGAGAGCCACTCAGGAGTGCCTCGCCAGTCGCCGTGATCAAGTGGCGGCCAGCAGATCGAGCCCTCTCTCGGCCCGGCGACGAGGTCGAGGACCTGTACTGTGTCGAGATGTCTCGCCGTCATCAGCCCAAGATTGGGGTCGGCCGACAACCAGCGCCGGAATGGGTACTCGAACACGGGGACCGAGCTTGGCATGCTCGAGGGCCATCACCAGAGCTTCAGCAGGAGTGGATCGAAGGGGGGCTAGCGATTCCGGATGTCGGGGTGATCAGGCAGTACCGGATCGATCGGATCCGGGCTGAGCTGACCAAGAATGAGTGTGCTGGAATCCTCTTGTATGACCCGCTGAACATTCGTTATGCCACTGACACCACCAACATGTCGCTGTGGACGATGCACAACCAGGTTCGCTACGTCTTCGTGGCCACGGATGGCCCCTGCATCATCTTCGAGTATTCACAGGGGGAATTCCTGGCCACCTACTCTGGCGTGGTGGACGAGGTTCGCCCGGCCACCTCATTCATCTACTTCTACGTCGGTGATCGGATCCAGGAGGTCGCAGATCGCTGGGCCGGTGAGATCGCCGACATTGTCGCCGAGCATGGTCGCGGTTCCAAACGCCTAGCGGTCGACAATATCGACCTCGATGGGGTTAGAGCCCTGGAGCGCCAAGGTCTCCAGTTATTCAGCGGCATGCCCCTCATGGAGGACGCCCGTACAATCAAGCACGAAGAGGAGATCAAAGCCATGCGGTGCTCGGTGCATGCCGCTGAACAAGCGGTCGCGAGCATGCACCACCAGCTCCAGCCGGGGGTTCGGGAGATAGACCTGTGGGCAACCCTATGGCACGAGACCATTCGAAGAAATGGTGAATGGATCGAGACCAGGCTCTTGTCCTCCGGTCCTCGGACCAACCCCTGGTATCACGAGGCCAGTGGGCGGGCCGTCGAAGAAGGCGACTTCGTAGCCTTTGACACCGACCTTATTGGCCCCTACGGCGCCTGCGTCGACATGTCACGCACCTGGCTCTGCGGTGATGGCCGTCCCGATGCTCAGCAGGCCAACACCTTCGCCATGGCTCGCGACCAGGTAGCCAGGAATCTCGAGCTATTCCAACCCGGCGCCACGTTCGGCGAGATCACGGCGAAGGCCTGGTATCCAGCCGTCAACGAGTTCAACCACTACACCTGCTTGGCCCATGGTGTTGGTCTATGCGATGAATACCCGACGCTGTACGTGCGAGAGGCTTGGGACGCCACCGGCTATGAGGGCACCGTGCGAGTTGGCATGGTCTTCAGCGTAGAGAGCTTCGTTGGCCCCAGAGCAGGTGGTCAGGGCGTCAAGCTCGAAGACCAGTTCGTCATCACCGAAACAGGACCGGAGCTCCTGACCAACTATCCGTTGGGCTGGGGACCCCCGATGTAGGGGCACTCGACCGTCTAGCGTCGTTTCTTTTTGCGTCCCTTGGCTACGGAGCCGGTGGCTCCGCTAGCGGCCACACTCGCCACCTCGTCAACCTCGTCACCAAAGGTCTCGGCTGCTCGCCGCTGGCGTCGGCGGACATCGTCGGTCACGGGCTCCCGCTCCTTGAGCCAAGCCAGCACGGGGGCAGCCAGGAAGATCGAGGAGTAGGTGCCGAGGATCAGACCGATGAACAAGGCGAGGGCGAAGTCCCGTAGGGTCGCTCCTCCCAGCAACACACCACCGATGATCAGCATCGAGGCCACTGGCAATACGGTCGTGATCGTGGTGTTGATCGACCGCATCAGCACCTGGTTCATCGACCGGTTGACCAGTTCGGTGTGGGTGACCCCATCTCCGACCGGGCTGTCCTGGTTCTCCCGAACCTTGTCGTAGACGACCACGGTGTCGTAGAGGGAGTAGCCGAGGATGGTCAGCAGGGCAATGATGGTGGCCGGACTGACCTCGAAGCCGAACAGGGAATACACCCCAGCGGTTACGGCCAGGTCGTGGACCACGGCGACCAGCGCTCCGACCGCCATCCTCCATTCCAGGGTCCAGGCCAGGTAGGCGGCAACAGCGAAGAAGAACAGGACCAGGGCTCGAAGCGCCTTGTTCGTGATCTGTGAGCCCCAGGTCGGACCAACAGTCGAGACACTGACTTCGTCGCCGGAGACCTGGCCCAGCTCAGCCAATCCAGCCACGATCTCCGGGCTGCGATCGATATCGGCCGTCCCCGACTGGACCCGGATGAAGGTACCCCGTGCGGGGTCCTCGACGCGCTGGACCCGAGCATCCTCCATGCCCGGAAGGGCGGCCCGGCCATCAGCAACTGTGATCGAATCGGGAACCGGAACCTCCCACACCCCACCACCCTCGAAATCGATGCTGAGGTTCAAGCCTCGGAGCAACAACAGGAGGAGCGAGACAGCGACCAGGGTGCCTGACACTGTTACCGAACGCTTCCACCAGGGCCGAAAATCAATGTTGGTCCGCCCCCGATACAGGTTGGTGAGCACGCTCATGATTGGTCTCCCTTAGGCAGGCCGAGCCAGATCGGGCTCTCGACAACAACCTTGCGGCGGGCCAGGAAGGCCAAGGCCGGTCTCATGAAGAGCCACGAGATGATGAGGTCGAGGATGGTGGCCAGACCGAGGTAGAAGGCGAACCCTCGTACTGCTCCAACCGTCAGCTGATAGAGAAGGGCGGC
>JAAETV010000584.1 GCA_024227975.1 Actinomycetes bacterium | reverse complement strand
GGGACCAACGATCCCCATCACATAGGCCGACCGGTCACGGCTCCGTTGACGCAGGTCCTTGGCCGCGATCACCAACATCGACCGAACCATGCACCCACCATCATCAGCGGAAGCGTCGTGAACCAGGGTCCTAAGTCCTGCTTGGCGATCAGGGGTCGGGAACTACACTTGCGTTCGTGACCATGAATCCGCTCCAGACCGTGGTGGTTGGCGTCGATGGGTCGGAGTCGGCGGCGGCCGCTCTGCGCTGGGTCGTGCGCCGAATGCCGGCTGACGGGGTACTCCATGTCGTGACCGGATTCGACCCGGCGGCCTCGCTGGTACTGGCCGCGTTCCAGCAAGATTCCCGAGGTCGCCACGATCAGGTGGAGGCCCTCCTCAACGGGGAGTGGACAGCCCCCGCCACTGAGCTCGGCGCTGATCCCGTGTGCCATCTGGTCGATGACGATCCGGCCGATGCCCTTCTCTACGTTGCCGCTGACGTCCGAGCCGCCACCATCGTCGTCGGGGTCCACGGGGAACGGGGACATCGATCTCACTTCATCGGTGGGGTCACCCGCAAGCTGTTGCGTCACTCACCACTACCCGTCATCGTCGCCATCGACGATCCTGATCCTGCGGGGGAGGATGACGTTGGTGACAGCACCCGGGGCGGGGTGCTCGGCTGTGTCGGCTATGGGCGGCCGAGCAATGAGGCCGTCGAGTGGGCTGCCTCCTACGCCAAGGCCCGGGGTCTGCGACTCGATCTGCTCCACGCCGTGAGCGATCGACCCATCTACCCCCTCGACTCGCCGATGGACATGCTCGGCTCCTATCTGGGGCCCGGCGTTGATCTGGAATGGGCGGCCGAGGACCTGGACACCATGAAGGCCCTCCTGGTCCGAGATGAGCCGGAGCTCGTCATCACGGCGACGGCCGCCCACGGTTCGGTAGTCAGTTCCATCCTCGACGCAGCACCGGGGGCCGATCTGGTGGTGGTTGGCAAACCGAGTCGGGATCCCCTTGCCCGCCTGACCATCAGCCCCCGCCTCTACCAGCTCATCGTCAGGGCCAGTAGATCAATGGCCATCGTGCCTTCAGACCAGGCCGAGAGCTAGCCAAGCCCCGACAGGCCGAGCTCGTCACCCCGATCGGGCTCGCCGCCGACGAGGTTCGGCGTTGTCGTGAAGGTGATCGACCCACGGTCTTCGATCTACCCTTCTTCCATGACGCTCGCCCCACCCCCCGCCTCTGACCCGGCCTCGACCCCGGCGTCACCCTC
>JAAETV010000583.1 GCA_024227975.1 Actinomycetes bacterium | reverse complement strand
TTTAACTTAACTTAATTTAAGTTAATTAAATGATTTTAAGTACCAAAAACAGCTTATATTAAGTCTGGTAGTAGGTATAATGGAGGAATTATAATAAGATCGACTAATAATTAACGTCAGAATTAAAATTACTTAAAATTGAAGATAAAGAAAAATTAGTAAATATTCAAAAAGAATTTGATACATTAAATCCTTTAGTTGTAGACTTATTTGAAAAATATGATGGTCAACTACAAAATCATTATCTTGAATTAGCTAAAATTAATGGTCAACTTTGGGATATAGAAGACTGGATTAGAGATTGTGAACGTGAAAAGAGATTTGATAAAGAATTTGTAGAACTAGCCCGTTCTGTGTATATTACCAATGATAAAAGATGTGAAGTTAAAAAATTAATTAATTTAATGACTTCATCAGGATTAGTAGAAGAAAAATCGTATAAAGAATATTAATGAAACATTTAGAAGAAACACCTTGGTGGATATGTATAATAAACGTAGAGTCGTGCCTACAAATTATACAAAACTTATAAGACCGAATGGCGAGTAGGGAAGCACGACCCCGAAAGCCGCTCGGTTTTTTTATTATGAAATATTTTATATATTACTTACACAAAGGAGATAATATTCCCTTTTATGTAGGAAAAACAAAAAATTTAAAAAACAGAATATCAGGACATAGAGTAAAGTATGGTTTGGATACTATTATAGAAGAATTAGAAGCTGTCCCCCAGGAA
>JAAETV010000582.1 GCA_024227975.1 Actinomycetes bacterium | reverse complement strand
TCCAAGCGAACCAACAACATCGAGGATTGAAGCTGAAGATCGAGGAGAGAGCGAGCGGTCGAGTGTCGCCACCGCTGCGTCGTAGTCCCAATCGCCGTACATCTCTTCCACTGTCACCGGCTTGAACCATGAATCACTCACGCACCTCAGGCTACCGAGGCTGCCAATGCCCAACCGATCACACCCAGGCTGCTCGAGCCACGGCAATCCCCATCGAGTCGTTGACCTAGAGGAGCTCGTGAGTACTCGGGTGGGTAGTGCTGGTACTCTCTGCCCCGCGGCTCAGCTGTTCCCCGGCGACAAAGGCGACAGACACGAAGTGATATTGGGAACACTGTCTGGCTGCGTTGCAGTCAGAGGGTACGGCTCTGGTGGAGAGTCCACCGTCGGCCGCCTGCGATGTTCGGGGCAGCGACACGAATGGAGTACGACGATGTCGGAGGGTGGCGGGATGGTTGCCAATGTGCGTGATGAGGTGTCTGCTGCAATAGCGGACGAGTCTGTGCGACGGGTACTTCGAATCCATGTGATGGTTGTTGGGGCGGGGCTCGTACTGCTCGGCACTGTCGCCATATTGGCGAGTGCCTTGGGCGTCGAGGGTTCAACCCTGACCCGGGAACCGCAGATCACCTTGAACGGGGCTCTCTACACCGGTGCCTTGTCGAATCTTGGTGCGCTCGTGTGGATGGTGGCCGTATCGATGGCGGTGGTGGGAGTGCTTGCCAGTACTGGACGCCGGGACCAACTCATGTTCGGTTTGGGCGCCCTGCTCGGACTGGCCTTGCTCATTGATGACTTCTTCCTCGTTCACGATTGGCTGAAGACGGTCACGAGAGTGCTCGAGCGGGGCCTTTTGGCGTCCTACTTCCCTGCGATCCTCGCGCTGGCTTGGTTCTACCGTCGGGAGTTGGGGCGGGCCGGTGTGGTTGGTCTACTGATCTCCCTCGGATTTCTTGGGCTGTCGGCATCGATGGACCTGCTTCTCAACGATCTGGACCAGATCGCTGAAGACGGACTGAAGTTCCTAGGTATCTGCACGTGGACGACGACTTGGATCGTGAGGCTCCGACCGTGGGAGCTCCGACGTGCGGACGCTGGCCGACCAAATGCTCAAATAGACAGCGCCTGATCGAGGTCGGCTTGAAGGTCGGGGGCTGACTCTAGCCCGACCGACAGGCGGACAAGGCCGTCGCCGATCCCGACCGCAGCGCGGGCTTCGGGGCTGAGACGACGATGGGTCGTGGTCGCCGGGTGGGTGGCCAGGCTCTTCGAGTCACCGACATTGTTCGAGATATCGAAAAGCGACAGCCGGTCGAGGAATCCAAACGACCGCTCCTTCGAACCAAGGTCAACGGTGAGGATCGTCCCCCCGGCCGACATCTGGCGTCGGGCCAACTCGTATTGGGGGTGTGAGACGAGGAAGGGATAGCACACCCCGTCGAGACGATCATCACGGTCGAGCCAC
>JAAETV010000581.1 GCA_024227975.1 Actinomycetes bacterium | reverse complement strand
TAGCAAGAGCATGGTCGGACTCGGCCACCCGGCCCGTGTAGTAGCGGCCTGCCACGGCTGGATCGTGACCAGCTCGCAGGGCCACCTAGTGAGAACCCAAGATCGTGGCCGCAGGTCTCCATGAACTTCCGCAGGCGGAACTTGATCTCGGTCGGAGCATTCGCCCGAGTCTGGAGCCGACCGATGTACTGCGTCACGGCATCTGGCTTCCACGGCGCCGAGCCGTCAATCGCATCGGAGAAGATGAAGGCGTCACCAGCCAGCTCGACGTCGCACTCCGCTGCTCGCTCGCTCATCATCGTTCGCTGTGCCTGGATCAGCCCGAGCGTCTTGGGCCCGACAGCAAGGGACCGAAGTCGACGGTTCTTGGTCGTCCCTTCGATCATCGGTCGTCCCCGAAGCTGAGTGATCCCGGTTCGGATCGTGAGCACGCCGTGGTCGTCGAGATCGGAGAACCGGAGCCCGACGACCTCGCCCCGCCGCACGCCCGTGGTCGAGGTGATGATGAAGCATCGTGCGTACTCCGGCCGGCGTGACTCCTGCGCCGCCTCGATCAGAAGCCGAACCTGATCAGGAGTCGGAACCATTGGCACCGTGTTGTCTCGGCTGGGTGTTCCAGCCCACTGCACCGGGTTCGGGTCCCGCCAACCCCACCGGCACGTGCAACTGTTGTCAGGGCCCGTAGCAGATCTGGGATCTCTCGGCGCTCGGCAAGTGCCTCGTAGTGCGTGGGCTACATCTCGACCAGGATCTCGTTGACGGAGATGGTAGGCGGCGCTGTGAAGCGCTTCGCGAACTGGCTCATCGTCTGCTGAAAGGCATCCGACGACCGGAGCCGGTCGTATGATTCGCGCTCCCGCCAGCGGGCGATGACGGTGACCTCGCTCGCTTCCTCGTCGGCGGTGAACCACACCCCAAGCGTCCCGGACCGGCCACCTCGCTAGGAGGTGCCCAAGCGGAGCCACCAGATACCGATCGCGGCGACAAGCACGTAGCAGCCAACGAGAGCGGCGGAGAGGAGGGCGATCGTCAGCGTCGGGGCCGGGTCGGCATCCGGCGGATCTCGGTTCGCCTCGGATAGTCGACGTCGGGCTCGTCCAGGGTCATCGGGGCCCTGCCGGAGCGCTCCTCCGTGGAACGCACGGAGCGGTAGGCGTCGAGGCGGATCTGGGGCGTCGGGTCGTCGCCCACGATGGCCACCAGCCGGTCTAGGTCGTCGGGCGTGCCCAGTCGGCCCAAGCCCCGGACGGCTCGGGATCGCAGGAGCGGGTCTTGCGCCAGAGTGAAGTCCCGCAAGGTCGGCAGGCACTCCGGGCCGCCGCAGGCGGCAAGGCTGCTGAGCGCATAGGCCTTGGTCTCGCGGCGAAGGTCTCCGTCGGCGAGCAGGTCGACGATCTCCCTCGCCACCCTTCGATCTCCGACATGGGCCAGCGCCGCCAGGGCCACGTCCCGCCGGCTCTCGTTGCGGGCCGTGCCGCCGAGCTTGGCGATGCTGAGCAGGATGTCGGCGACGTCCGGCCCGAGCGCCTCCCAGGCGTCGGCCGGCACCCCGTCCCGGTGGTTCAGGAGGTGCTCGATCCGCAGTCGCAGCGCCACACCGGGGAACCGCTCGGCGTCGACCGCTCGATCTCCGGGGACGAGGTCCGGCGGTGGCTCGGGTCGGTCTTGGGGACGTTCGGTCATCGCCTACCTCCAGAGCCTCACGTTGCCGTCGATGTCCAGGTCCCAGCCGACCCGGTACCAGCCCTGGTTCTCCCCGCTCGGGTTGTCGATGTGGAACACGACGACGTCGTGCCCGCCACCGGATCCCAGATCGCCGAGGGCCAGCCCGGCCCCCTGGTTCTCCGAACCGAACCACCCGGGGACGGTTCGCGGCACCGACCAGCTGGCCGCGTTGCCCGCAGTGTTGAGGCTGCGACCGATCCGCAAGTGCCCCCGGTTCTCGCCGCTCGGGTTGTCGATGTGGAACACGACGAGGTCGAACATCCCGTTCCCATCGAGGTCGGCGAGGGCCACGTCGCCGCCGGCGTTGGTTGCGCCCCACCAGCCGGGAATGGCCTTCACCGCCGACCAGCTGGACGGGTCGCCTGCGGCGTCGAGGTCCCACCCGATCCGGTAGCGGCCGACGTTCTCCCCGGCGCGGTCTTCGATCCAGAACACGACCAGATCTGGCCGCCCCGTTCCGCCGATGTCACCGATGGCGATCCCACCGCCGTGATTGAGGTCGCCGAGCGTTCCCGGGACCGACTTGACCGGGCTCCACGACGACGCCTGTCCGGTGGCGTCGAGGTCCCACCCGATCCGGTACCAGCCGGTGTTCTGGCGGCCGGTCGGGTTGTCGATGTGGAACACGACGAGATCCGGTGTCGTACCGGCGCTGATGTCGGCAACGGCGATGCCGCCGGCCTGGTTCTCCCAGCCGAACCAACCCGGGACGGCGATCGGGTCGCCCCACAGATCGGGGTTGCCGCTGGCATCGACATCGAACCCGATTCGGTAGTAGGCGCGGTTGTTGTACGTGGGGTTGTCGACGTGGAGCACGGCGAGGTCGGTCGTCGTCCGATCCTGGATCGACCCGATCGCTGCGGCGGCCCCCTGGTTCTGCCAGCCCCACCAGCCGCTCACGAGGCGGTGGCCTGGGGTGATGCCGGCCCGCCGGACGAACCCGTGGTCCGACATCTTCCTCCACTGCTGGAAGGTGACGATGGCGGAGTCCCGGGCGGAGGCGGAGAAGATGAAGTTGTCGGAGATGTCGGGGGAGGCAGGGTCGGTGTCGGTCAGCCCGTCGTCGTCATCGGCGTGCTCGAGGCCGAGGTAGTGCCCGAGCTCGTGGGCGAACGTCTGGGCCAGGTTCAGCGCATCCGGATCCTTGCGAACGTGAAAGGCTGAATCGGCGCTGTTCTTCGTCGTGTCGTCGGTGCCGTCGACGTAGCTGAACCCGAACGGGTTGCTCGAGCCGGAGAACGTCTCGGAGAGGAACACGTCGACGCTGTCGTTCTCGTCGACCGCCCAGCCCTTGGCCAGGTCGTCCGCCTCGCTGCTGTCGACGTCGATGTCCCGGTAGGTGTTGACGTCGTCGCCCCAGAGGTACCAGCGGTGGACCCGGTCGATGTGAAGGTTCCACTGCTCGTAGATGCTCGACGCGATGTCCTCGGCGGCGCGATGAGCTTCGTCCTGCTCGGTGCCGGACCAGTTGCCGATGAAGATCAGGTTGAGTCCGACCGCATTCATCGTCGACCAGACCGACGTGCCTTTGGCCTCGTCGCCCGAGTTGGCCAGGACGATGTGTTGGAGGTCGAGGTCGTTGTCGATGTCGAACGAGTCGGCGGTCGCCGTTCCGGCGGGGAAAGAGTGGCTGACACCGATCCGCCCGCTGATGCCGTTGGCGGCGACGGTGATCGTGCCGATGGCCGCGGTCCACTCGTCGAGCTTGGTCCCGGTCTCGAGCAGACCCTCCCATGTCTTCATGCGTAGCAAGTTGAACGTCTGCGTCTGGTTCGTGCCGTTGAGGATCCAGAATGAGGCGTCGCACCGGTAGCTGCCATTCGCCTGACGCTTGGCCGGACCTCGCCAGGCGGTCGGGAACTCGTTGCGGGCCGTGACCCAGAGCTGGATCGGATTGGACGGGAGGACGACCGCAACCAGGTCCACTGCCGAGTCACCACCGCCGACGGTGAACAGGGTCCCCTCGATCCGCATGGGTCCGAACGCCCCGCACGACACCCCCTCGACGTCGAGGTACCCGCGACGGGCATCCTCGGCCGTCACCGGGTGGTAGCGGGTGAAACGTCGGCCCGACGGCATCGTGTAGCGGACCTGGAGCACTGCGGGTCGGCCCGCCCGGGTGCGCGTCTTCGTGAACGTGTATCGCAGATCGAACGGCTGACCGGCGTGGAGGGTGCGTGGCGCCTTGACCTCGGTCAGCGTGCTCTGGGTCCGGTCCTCGGGTCCGAGGGCGAGCTCGGTGAGCCGATCGACGGCCGCCGGAGTGAGCGTCCCGGTGGCCACGACCTCGTCAAGCGAGAACGGCACCCCTGGTGAGCGGTAGTCGATGAGCGACAGCGCCTCGGCGGGGGAGAGCCCGGAAATGCGGGCGATCCGCGTCGCGCTGTCGCGTTGGAGATCGATCCGCCCCCGCCGGAACCCCGGCCACTCCACGAGCATCGCCTCGTCCGGCAGCTCGTCCGATGGATGGACGGTCACCGTCGTCGTGATCTCGGCCATCGCCACCCCTTCCAGCGGACCGTCACCTTATTGTCACCGTAGCATCACGACCGGGTCTCGGCCGCGTCTGCGGTATCAACGTCTGCAGCGGGCAGCGGGCAGCCATGTCGAGCTGCGCCTGTGACGGCCAGAAACGACCCAGAGCCCCCTCGGCTTGGGCTTTGGAATTCGGACCAGTGACTATCAGGTTCGCAGCCCAACACGATCGTCGGCACTCGTATCACTGGACCGTGCGCCCACATAGCGACACCGAGTTCGTCATCGCTAGGAAGGGCGCCGACGGGTTCCACCTGACGAGGCATGCAGATGGCGAGTTTCACCTACGCCAGGACACCACAAACGAAGATCGGACATATCCGGTCAAGGACACGAGACCGAAGGATGAGCGTGTCGGAGCACACGTAGTCCTTCAGATCGTGATTTCGGCAGCAACTTGCACTGAGGCTGTTCGGACGAAGGCGTCGCCCGATCACGTTCACGAGATCGAGTCGGCGCAGCGATGTGCATGCTTCATCCTGGCGTACCACCCGACAACCAAGCCGGTGATAAACGACCTTCCGGCGGCCGCCAGACTTGTTGGAATAGTTGAAGCACCTAGAGCGCAGCTCAGCATCGTCGTCGTTGAGAGGACTGTTGAGCCATTTGTGTACTCAGGTCAGATGAAGCTCTACGTCGGTTCGGCTCCGACGGGACACACCGCCCTGACCTACATGACGGATCATGGGTTGGTCGTACTCGAGGGCTTCGACACGACGGGACCCCCGGTGCAACTGACCTAGCGTCGGTCACGCTTCAACGCGAGCAGTGGCACCT
>JAAETV010000580.1 GCA_024227975.1 Actinomycetes bacterium | reverse complement strand
GTTGGGCTCTGGACGGGGCGATGCGCTACCGGGTGATTGGCGCCGGTAGGGTCCGCTGGTGACTGGCGCCCCGGACGAGAGTCGAGCGCACTCGCTCGGGCGGCGATTCTGGCGACTTTGGGCTGCGTTCACCGCCACCAATCTGGCGGACGGACTGAGCCTGGTGGCCTTCCCCTTGCTGGCCATCGAACTAACCGACGATGCGCGGCTGGTGGCTCTGGTCACGGTCTTTCGGTTCTTGCCCTTCCTGCTTGTTGGGCTACCAGCCGGAGTGCTGCTGGACCGCTTTGACCGCCGCTACATCGCAGTTATTGCCCAGCTCGGACGGGCTGGGACAGTGGGCGTGGTGGCCACAGTGGTGTTGGCAGACCGGGCGTCGATCGCGTTGCTTGTTTCAGCCGCCTTCGCCGTCGGCGTCGGCGAGGTGTTGACCGACGGCGGCCTCCCTGCCCTCGTCCGAGAGTTGGTACACCAACACCAACTGGAGGTTGCCAACTCCCGCTTCTCGGCCACCCAAACAGTGAGCAACGTATTCGTCGGGCCACCGCTCGGAGCTCTGCTCTTCGAGATTGAGGCTGCCGCCCCCTTTGCTGTTTCCTTCCTGCTGTTCCTCATCGCCACAGGGATGCTGGTCCGAATCCCAGGTCAGTTCCGAGCTGTGGCTAGTGGTAGCAATGCAGACGGCGTCAGAGCCGAAGACAACACCGAGACCAACCCAGGGTGGGCTAGACGGATGGTCGACGAGATCTCGGTCGGTCTGCTGTACGTCTGGCGCCATCCCGTACTGCGTCCGTTGGCCTTCACCGTGATGGCCTTCTCCTTCGTCGGTCAGGCCACCAACGCGGTGTTCGTGATCCTTGTCACTGAGCGGTTCGGGCTAGGAAGCCTTGGCTTCGGCACACTGATCAGCATCCGGGGTGCGACAGCGGTGGCGATGTCATTCGCTGTCGCCCGCTTCGTCAGTCGGGCCGGTCACAGCATGAGCATGCGGTTCGCCGTCGTCACTTTCACCACGGCCTCGCTCTTGTTCGGACTCACAACCGCCATGGCCCTCATCATCGCCGCCTCTGTGATCAACGGTCTGTCCGACCCCTCATGGAACGTAGTCACCAACACCGTCCGCCAACGCCTCGTTCCCGACGAAGTCTTCGGCCGCATGATGACGGCCTACCTCTTCATCGCTTGGAGCATGAACCCTGTCGGGGCCTTCGCGGGCGGCGTCATCGCCGAGCGCTGGGGCGCACAGTGGGTGTCGGTCATGGCCGCCGCCGTAGTCGGTTCGCTACTGGTGCTAGGCCGCGGCCTGTTCCGGGCCATCGATGAGGCCATGGCCACCGAACCCATGAACTGACTTCCCAGCCACGGCATGTTCTCGAAGGTGGTCCAGGTGGTAGCTTCGCGGTATCGCTATCGCTATCGCTATCAGGGAGATATCGAATGGGCGCGGCACCGACATTCACGATTGGGATCGAGGAGGAGTATCTACTCGTCGATCGAGCGACCCGGGACCTGGTGGCGGAGCCACCGACGGAGCTGCTGGAACGAGGTGAGGCCCGCACCGACGGGCGGATGACCACCGAGTTCCTCCAGTCCCAGCTCGAAGTTGGTACTCGCAAGTGTGCGTCGGTGCCGGAGGCCGCCTTGGAGATCATTGAGCTGAGAGCCACTCTGTCGAAGCTGGCCGAGGAGTACGGCTACGCCATCATCGCCGCGTCGACTCACCCGTTTGGCCACTGGATGAGTCAGCGGCCGACCCGCAAGGATCGCTACGATGCTCTCGCCCGCGACCACCAGGCGGTCGCTCGCCGCATGCTCATCTGCGGGATGCACGTGCACGTCGGCATCGATGACGATGAGTTGAGGGTGGATCTGATGCACCAGGCCACCTACTTCCTACCCCACATCCTGGCTTTGTCGACCTCGTCACCGTTCTGGTCCGGTTATGACACCGGCCTCAAGTCCTACCGACTGTCGGTGTTCGATGAGATGCCCCGCACCGGTCTACCCGAAGCGTTCGACTCGTGGGCCGAGTACCAGCGCCATATCGATGTCCTGGCCCGGGCCGGCGCCATTGAGGACGGCAGCAAGCTCTGGTGGGATCTTCGACCGGCCACCCGCTTCCCGACCCTGGAAATGCGTATCGCCGACGTCTGCACGACCGCGGCCCATGGAGCGTCGTTGGCCGCCATCTTCCAGAGCGTGCTGTGGATGCTCTGGGATCTCAAGTGTCGCAATCAGCGGTGGCGGAGCTACGCCAACATGTTGGTCCAGGAGAACAGATGGCGGGCTCAGCGATACGGGATAGACAATGGTCTGATCGACTTCAGCAGTGGTGACATTGTTCCCTTCCCGGATCTGCTCGATGAGCTGCTGGACATCCTCTCTCCCGGGGCTCGCCAGCTCCGATGCCTCGACGAATTGATCGGCGCCCGTTCGATTGTCGAGACCGGGACCAGTGCCCACCGTCAACTGGCAATCTACGAGCGGGCCATGGCCGACGGGGCCGACACCTACGAGGCGCTTCAGACTGTCATCGACTTCCTCATCGAGGAGACCGTCGTCGTCTAGACCCGGCCGCGTTCAGTCCTCTGGGAGGAGGGTGTCGAGGTATTCGGGCAGCATCCGGCGCCAGGTCGGCCAATCGTGATCCCACTCTGGTCCCCATTCGTCGACCCGGTTGGGGATCTGGCGCGAACCGAGAACTTCAGCCACCCGCCACGACTCCTCCGGGCTTTCCCAGCGGCCGGTTCCGTGGGCCAGGAGAACGAACCGGTTCCGCAGTTGCTCGAGATCGTCGTGGTCTTGGGGCAGGTTCGGCACGAAGTGCAGAGGTGATGCTCGGTACCAGTCTTCGTCCATGTCGCCTTCGATGAACTTGGATAGATCGAAGGTGCCGGAAAGGCAGATGGCACTGGAGAAGATGCCGGGGTGGCGGCAGATGGCAGCCAGGGCGTTGTAGGCCCCGATTGATGCTCCGGTCGCCACGATCTCCAACTCGTTGCCGCCACAATCGGCATAGATCGCTGGCACCAACTCATTGACGATGAAGGAGTCGAAACTATTCTGGATGGCGGTGGCGTACGGAGGTCGATTGTCTTCACTGAGCCAGACTTGGCCGGGCACGGAGTCAACCGAGTACAGCTTCGCCCGCCCCGCCTCCAGAAGGGGAGCGAGGGCGTCAACCATCAAGAATCGCTCGACCTCCTCGGCGTCGCCGGCCGCGGTTGGGAAGAAGATGATGGGGGTTCCGGTCTCGCCCCAGCGCACGACCTGAACCTCTCGTCGTAGTCGTGAGGAGAACCAGCTCTGGGAGAGGTGGCTCATGACAAGGCCGCCGGTGAGTCCTCGTCCCGCCACGTCTGGATCGCAGCCCAGAAGCGCTCGGTGAACTCCTCCACCTCGTTGTCGGGATACAACGCC
>JAAETV010000579.1 GCA_024227975.1 Actinomycetes bacterium | reverse complement strand
GCAAGCACGAGACGGCAATGATGGGGATGGCCAACAGCGATACCGACAGTGACATCTCGGTCGACTGTAGCCTCGCCTGTCGCTGCCGACAGAATAGGTTCGGCTGCCCCATCATCAACTGGGGCCCATGACATGAACATTGCTAGGCTTCCTCATGGTGGCTCTCGCTGAGGACACGGTCGTGTTCATCCCTGCCTGGAACGAGGAAGAGAACCTTCCCGCCGTGCTCAACGAGCTTGCTGACCTTCTTCCCGGGGTCGATGTACTGGTCATCGACGACGGGTCGACCGATGCCACGGCCACCGTCGCCCGAGACCATGGCGCAATCGTTGTGTCCTTCGACGAGAATCTTGGTCTTCGTGCTGGAATTGCCGCTGGCTACCGTGAGGCCTGCGAACGCCAGTACGCATTCTGTGGCCGGGTTGACGCTGATGGTCAGCACCCAGTGGTGGAGTTGGGGCGACTGTTGGACCTGGTGCGATCTGATTCCTGTGATGTAGCAATAGGCTCTCGGTTCGCCGTCGACGCTGACTACGCCGACGAGCGGTATCGCCCGAGTGCATCGCGGCGGTTCGGGATCGGTCTGCTCCAGCGGGCAATGCGGGTGAGATTGGGCCGCCGCTTCCACGACCCGACATCGGGCCTCATAGCGACCAACGCCGCGGCGATGGTTGTGCTCGCCGAGCCCTACATGAGCGGAGCTCCCGAGGTCGAGGCCCTGATGCGCTTGAAGCACGCCGGGCTTCGGGTCGAGGAAGTTGCTGTTCATATGCGGCGGCGGGCTGGCGGGGAGTCGAAGCTCCAAGGGAAGAAGGCAGTGACCCTTGTTGTCACCGTGATCGCAACCCTTCTGTTCTTCGATCTGCGACGTCGTCGTCGATCCTCGTCTACCGCATGAGGCGGCTGATCGTTGTTCTCGGCTATTCCGACAGGGGCCGCGGCATCCTTCATCCGGTTTGTGCCCAACGGCTTGCCCATGCCGCCACCATTGCGACCGAGCATGATGCCGTCGTGCTATCCGGCTGGGCGCGGGTGCCCGGCACACGACCAGAGGCGGAGCTCATGGCCGAAGCCTGGACCGGCCGGGTCAGTGAGTTGGTGATCGACCCAGACGCGCGAACGACCGTCGGCAACGCCACGAACTCGCTGAACGATGTCTTGCGGGTTGGGGCAACGGATGTAGTGGTGGTGACCTCACGCTGGCATGCACCGCGGGCGGCAGCCGCATTCCGATGATGCTTGCGTGAGAGCGCGGCGACGATCGTCACCGCCTCCCCTCCACACCACGACGGTGGGGGAAGGTGGTTCAGCGAGTTGGTGCGCTGGGCGGCCCTGCCCGTGCAGTTCGCAACCTTCCGACACCGATCTGCTCACCAGGGCGCGACCTAGCCCCAGGCTGGAGTAAGGCAGTGTGACCACTGTCATCGCCAGATCGGCGTCAGCACTGGTACTGTATCGATCAAGGACTGAATCGATCAAGTACAGGATTAGACCTACGATTGATGTCCCCACCTCCCGACCAAACCCAGGAGTTTCGCCATGAAGCTGATCCTGACCCGCCACGTGAACATGACGTCAGACGCTGTCGTTGAGAAGCTCGATCGAGCTGTCTCTGTAGGGCTTGATGCCGCGTCTGACCCGCTTACCGGCTCTGAGGTGCGAGTGAACGAGAACGGGCCGCTGACAACCCTGCAGGTTGCCGTGCCTTGGACCGAGGCCGACACGGGCAGCCCGAAGTTGTGGGCCGCCGTGCGTTTCACCGAGATGATCGTTGATGAGGTCAGTGCCGCGGCCTGAGCCGGCGATGTGAGCCAAGATGGAGGATATGACGGCTCGGGTAACGCTCCAGACGATCGCCGACCGTCTCGGTGTATCGCGCACGACGGTCTCCAATGCCTACAACCGTCCGGGTGAGCTCGGCCCCGACTTGAGGGTGCGCATCCTTGATGTTGCTGCAGAGCTTGGCTATCGAGGTCCCGATGCCGCCGGGCGGATGCTGCGGACCGGGCATATGGGAGCCATCGGGCTCCTCTTCACCGAAGATCTCCGCTTCGTTTTCAGCGATCCCGATACCACCACGTTCATGCAGGGTGTTGCTGAAGCGACCTCCCTCTCCGGTACTGGCCTGACCCTCCTGCCTGCCCCCGCCGGGCTCGATGTAGCCATGACAGCAGTCGCTACTGCGGCCGTTGATGGGCACATCGTGTTCTCGGTCGCCGACGGTGAGCCGGCCCTCGCCGCCGTGCTGGAGAGGGGCCAGCCGATAGTCATGGTTGACGAACCCGACCTCGGCGATCGTACATCGTTCGTCGGCATCGATGATCGGGAGGGAGCGCGTATGATCGCCGCTCATCTCATCGATCTGGGGCATCGCGAACTGGCTGTAGTTCTTGGTCGCGTGGCGTCGCAATCGAGAACGGGTCGCATCGATTGGAACCGGGAGGATGAGATTTCGGTTCGTGTCGCCCGCGAGCGGGTGGCCGGCTACCGCTGGGCCATGACCGACGCCGGACTCGACCCCCACGGTCTCGTGCTTTGGGAGGCAGGCGGCAATGACCCTGACATGGGCCGTCGGGCGGTCATAGAGCTGCTG
>JAAETV010000578.1 GCA_024227975.1 Actinomycetes bacterium | reverse complement strand
CTGGCCGGCGGGTCTCTCCGCGTCTTGCTGCTGGAGCGTCTGCGCTGGGGGGAGGACTTCTTCCCCGGAACGCCACCCAAGCTGACCCTCCAGCCGAATGCATGGACCACGACCGACGACTCCATCACGTTCGTCGTGCTTGGCGACAATGGCAGCGGGGGTCGCAACCAGATGGACGTCGCCCGCCAGATGGCGCTCACCTACCAGCAGGACCCATACGGTCTGGTGTTGCTGGCCGGCGACATCACCTACTACGGCAGCATCGACGACCGCTGGGAGGAGGTGTTCGTCGAGCCCTACACACCACTGATCGAAGCCGGCGTGGAATGGGAGCTCGCGATTGGGAACCATGAGATCAGCGAAAAGAAGAGCAACGACGCGGTGGAGGAGATCCAGGCCCAGATCCGCCGCTTCGGCAAGCCCGGTACCTACTACGTGGCGTCCCACGGCCCGATGGATGTCTTCGTCTTGGACTCGACGATCCCACTGTCGACCGGTGAGGGAGGTCCTGAACAGCTCGCCTGGCTGGAAGAGCAGCTGGCGGCCTCGACCGCCCGCTGGAAGGTGGCGCTAGTCCACCAGCCTGGCTATTCCTCGGGCAAGCACGGCTCGAGCATCGAGGTGCGTGATGCCCTTCAGCCCTTGTTCGTTCGCTATGGGGTAGACGTCGTGTTCACCGGCCATGACCACCACTACGAGCGGACACTACCCCAGGACGGCGTCGTCTGGATCGTGAGTGGAGCCGGGGCAAAGCGAACCCGGGTCGACGGAACCGACTTCACCGCTCATGCCGAGTCGACTCTGCAGTTCATGCTCGTGCGGATCGACGGTGACACCATGGATATCCGGGCGCTGACCACCGATGGCAGTGTGATCGATCAGGTCACGCTCAATGCGGGGTCGACGGGATGACGAGACGTTCCCGGACTGTCCAGGGCGTCGCAGCCGGCGTCGGAGTCTTCCTCGTCGACATGTGGCCTGTGTTCCTGATCTGGTGGGCCGGCACATCCGGATCGGTCGGTGACTTGTCGCAGATCCGCTTCCTGGGCATGGGCGCCATGTACGCGGTCGGCCTCGCGTGCCTCGTCGGCTGGCTCATGACCCGAGCCCTCGACCAGGCTCAGACCTCACCCAGGATCGCCCGTCTCGACCCTTGGGGCGCCTACGCATTGGGCATCGGCGTCTACGAACTGGCCCTTACCGCGGTGCCGGCGATCATGTACGGGGTACTGCTGGCCGACGAGAACAAATCGCTCCGGAGCCGGGAGTGGCTGGTGTACCTGCTCTGGATCGGGGGCCATGTTGGCGCAGCCTTGCTCAGCTTCGCTGCGGCCCGGGCCCTGTTGAATCCCGGCCCTCGTTCGGACAAGGCGCCATCGGAGTCCGCCCGGCTGGACGAGTAGCGATGGATGTGAATATGAATACTGACATGGCCCGAACCACAAGGGATCGGCTTTGGTGAGCAATGCTGGAGGTGTGGTGATGTCCGACGAGAGGATCTCAACAGTCAGGTTGCAGGAGCTGTCCTGGCGGTTCACGGAGACCGCGGTGCTGTTCGGTGCGGTGGAGGTTGGCTTCTTCACAAAGGTCTCCTCCCATGGGAGATCCGTCGGAGATCTCGCGGCGGCGCTTGGAATGAGCTATGAGAACGCCGAGCGCATGGCCAAGGCATGCGTTTCGATCGGGCTGATCAACCGCACTGGCGACGGGTTCGAGAACGCGCCCGACGTCGAGCGGTACCTCGTCGAGGGCAAGCCCACCTACGCCGGTTCGTGGATTGGATGGTTCCACAACCGGTGGGATCAGTGGGGCAAGCTCGGGGAGCACCTGGGCCAGGACAGGCCCGAAGAGGTGATGGGGCACTACACGCCGGAGTTCACCGAGGATTTCGCTCGCCGGTACCACGAAGCTACCAACAGCGTCGGCATGGGGGCCGCTCGCTGGTTCGTGAAGAACTATGAGCTCGACGGGCGGCACAAGTTGCTCGACCTAGGAGGCGGATCTGGGGCCTATTCGATCGTCGCCGCCCAGCGCTATCCCGAGCTCACCGCGATCGTTCTCGATCTGCCCGAGGTGGTGCCCATCACGCTCGAGTTCATCGAAGAGCATGGTGTTGCCGATCGCGTGACCGCACAGGCCTGTGACTTCACCTCCGACCCTCTCCCTGAGGGGTCCGATGTCATCCTGATGAACAGCAACCTGCCGATGTACGGCAGCGCCACCATCTCCGAGGTGGTGCAGAAGGCCTTCGACGCGCTCGAGCCTGGCGGTGAGATGCATGTGTGCGGCGAGATGCTCAACGAGGACTGGAACGGCCCTCTCATCCCGGTCATGTGCGGCCTCCATGGGGCCCTCGATGGGTCCACCGCCAAGGCCCACACTCCTTCGGAGTGCATCGGGTACTTCGAGGACGCCGGGTTCGTGGACGTTGCCGTCAGTGACTTCGTACCAGAGATCCTGAAGCACATCAGCGGTACCAAACCATGCTGAGGAGTCATCCACTGGAGATGGCCGCGACGAGGTGGACAGATTGAACGCTGACAAGCTATTCGAGTCCTTCCCCCGGGTGCGTATCGATGTCGACAACGCCGCCTTCTATGAAGGCCTGCTCGAACACAAGGTCATCATCAACCGATGCGACGACTGTGGCCACTGGCATCAGCCGCCTCGCCCCCTGTGCCCAAAATGCTGGTCATGGTCACTCACACCGACCGAGGTATCGGGCGAGGGAACGGTGGCCCTGGTCACTGTCCTGCGCCAGGGCCCCCGGCGACCGGGGGTCGACTACAGCGACGGCTACGCAGTGGTTGCGGTCGACCTCGACGAGCAGCGGGGCCTGAGGCTGGCCGGAGGGATTGTCGGCACCCCAGCCTCGGAGTTGAGGATCGGTGACCGGGTCCGACTGCTGATTCGGGAGGATGATGGCTCCGCGCCTCGACTCGGGTTCGAGGTCGTGCGATGAGCAGCCCGGCCCGGAACCCGGCGCGTGACCAGGTCGCCATCGTCGGGCTCGGACGATCCCCGTACTCCCGGTCGCGCCGAGACCGTTCCCAGGGCGGCCTCGTGGCCGAGGCGGCCGTAGCCGCCTTGCACGACGCCGGCCTCGGAGCGAACGATGTCGACGGCATCTGCGGCTCTGGCGTTGCCGCCCAGTGGGTCCAGGCCGCACTCGGCATTCCGGCGGTGACCTGGTTCGCCAATCCCCCCATCGTGATCGGCAACCAGATCGTGGCTGCGGTCGCGGCGGTGCATTCGGGCATGTGCGAGACGGCGCTGGTCTATCACCACGCTTATCGAATGCCGTGGTCGTCGCGCTCGGCCGCAGCTGACCCGATGCGCCGCCAGGCCGGTCTCGGTGTGGCTGGGGCAAGCAGCGCTTGGGGGACGGGTCACGTCGACGCCGGTCCCGATTCACTGGTGCTAGCACCCGCCTACGCGGCGTGGGCCGGCTACTACCTTCACACCTACGGTTACAGCCGCGAGGCTCTCGGCCGGGTGGCCCTCAACTCCCGAACGAACGCTGCTTCGAATCCGAACGCGGTGTATCGGGACCCGCTCAGCATGGACGACTACCTCGGCGGCCGCATGGTACGCGATCCTCTCACGGTATACGACATGGACGTCCCCGTTGACGGGGCCGATGCCTTCGTCGTCACCACAGTCGAGCGGGCCCGCGACCTACCCCAGCCGCCGGTCCTGTTTCACGCCGCCACCTTGGGTCACACGGACTACGGCTCGGAGGAGCAGCTCCGAGACCTCGACCATGCCGGACAGGTGGTCGCAGCCGATCGGCTCTGGGCCAAGTCCGAGTTGACCCTGGCCGATGTCGACGTGTTCTTCCCTTACGAGGGCTTCTCGAACATCGCCCTCACCTGGTTCGAGAATGTGGGCTATTGCGAGCGCGGCGAAGGCGGCCGGTTCGTCGAGGATCATTGGGACGAGGAGGGGCGGAGGATTCTGATCCACGGCCGCATTCCGGTGAACCCCCACGGTGGGAGCCTCTCCGAGGGTGGTACCCAGGGGGCGGGGCATCTCCACGAGGCCTGCCTCCAACTGCGAGGCGACGCCGGTATACGCCAGACCGAAGGGGCGGACGTCGCCCTCGTCACCCCCGGCGGCTACTACTTCAACGCCCAGGCCATCCTGCTCCGGGCCGACCGCTAGGGGATACCCGTTGGCCTACCGGCTCTGTAGCGTTCTCCGCTGGTGGACCGGTCGAGGAGCGGACGATGAGGTCGGGTGGCGCCAGAGTAGTTAGACGGTCACTGGGCTTGCCCTCGATGAGATCCAGAAGCTTGGCGGCAGCCGTCCGTCCAAGCTTCCGCTTTGGGAACGGGAGGGTGGTGAGGGGCGGCTCGCTGTAACGCCCTGCCTCGGCATCGTCAACGCCAATGACGCTGAGGTCCTCGGGCACACCGAGACCACGGCGCTTCGCTTCGCGAACCACTGCGATGGCCATCAGATCATTGTGGGCGAAAACTGCGGTCGGTGTTGGCTCAACATCCAACAGTTGGGCGGCGGCCGAGATGCTGCCATCCACGACGCTGCCATCGAGGCTGGGGTCGGCATCGGCGACGAGTTGCATATCGACAGCGATTCCCGCCGCGCCAAGTGCGTCTTTGTAGCCCTCGAATCGCATCCAGCTGTCGAGGCTGGTGCGGTGTTCGCGCAAGATGGCAATCCGGGTGTGCCCGAGCTGGAGTAGATGCTCGGTGATGACCTGGCCTGTTCGGCAGGCGTCGACGACAACCGACGGGGCACCAGGAACGTCTTGCTCGACCACAACGAACGGCACGTGAGCGGCGCTCAGCACCTCGATGGTGGTGCGGGTTTCGGCGGTCGGAACGAGAACCACCCCGTCGACTCGTTTGGACACCAGCAGGTGGGCGAACTCAACGTCTTGTTGGGGGGAGTCCTCGACATTACACATCAGCAGGAGATAGGACGCTTCCTTCAGCGTGGCTGTGACGCCCATGGACACCTCAGCCCATAGGGGGTTCGCCAGAGTCGGGGCGATGAGTCCGACCGTGCGAGTGCTGTGACCGGCGAGGCTTCTGGCGATGTCGTTCGGCTTGTAGCTCAGCTGCTCTATCGCGTCGAGAACCAGTTGCCGGCTCGTCGGAGACACTGGCCGCGGGCCGTTGTTGATGACATAGGAGACGACGGCCGAGGATACGCCAGCCAGGCGAGCGACGTCGTCGCGGGTCGGGCGACGCAGCGATGCTGCGGTGTTCTCGTCCTCAGTCGCCATGTCTGCCTCGTCGACTCGGTGAACAGACTGCCCTTGAGCCTATGGTCACTCGCCGGTGGCGTCGCGTGATCAGATCCCCGCTCGCTGATGCTTTTTCTCAGCTTCGAATTCGCCTCGGGCCGCCAGGACTTCGGCCCGGGGGCTGACCTCGGGGACCCCGCACTCCCAGAACGTCCCACCACCGACCCATTCGTACTGGGCGACATCGATGACTATTACATAGGTCCGATCCGCCGCCTTGGCCCTGGCGTAGGCGGCCCCAAGATCCGCCAACGACTCAACCTTCTCGGAGATTGCGCCGAGCGACTCGGCGTGTTTGGCATAGTCGACCGGCCGGAACTCCTCGTGGCGTGTCGACTTCAGGAGGTTGTTGAACTCGACACCACCGGTGTTCGTCTGCAGTCGGTTGATGACGGCGAAGCCTGCGTTGTCACACACGATGTAGATCACCTTGTGGCCGCTCATGACACTGGCATAGATATCGCTGTTCATCATCAGGTATGAGCCATCGCCAGTCCAGGCAATGACATCGGAATCGGGGCGTGCCATCTTGGCGCCCAACCCACCAGAGATCTCATAGCCCATGCAGGAGTACCCGAACTCGCCGTCGAAGGACCCGATCGCTTTGCTTCGCCACCCAGCCAGCAGTTCACCGGGAAGACCACCGGCGGCTGACAGGTGATAGTCATCGTCGTCACAGATCTCGTTGATGAGTTGGATGACCTGGGCGTAGGACGGAACCCCCTCATCAGTCAGCTGTTGATCCTTGAACGTGTCGAGATGACTGTTCCACTCGGCCATCTGATCCTGAGCGAACGACAGCCACTGGGATGGAGCGGTGTAGGCACCGATGGCGGTGTCGAGTTGCTCGAGGGACGACAGAGCGTCGCCCACTACTGCCGTGGCGTGTTGCTTGGTCGCGTCCCACCGGGCCGCGTTGAGGGATACGAACCGGGCGTTCGGGTTCTTGAACAGGGCCCACGAGCCAGTCGTGAAATCCTGGAGCCTGGTTCCAACGGCGACGATGACGTCGGCGTCTTCGGCCACGACGTTGGCCGAAGTGACACCGCTCACACCAATGGCACCCGTTTGGCATGGGTGAGAATGCTCCAGAATCGACTTACCAGCCATGGTCTCCACCACTGGAATGCGATGGGTCTCGGCGAAGTCGGCGAGCGCCGTCTCGGCGCCCGAGTAGAACACACCACCGCCGGCGATGATCAGCGGCTTCTCCGCAGCTCGAAGAAGGGCGGCGGCCGCTTCGATGTCCCGAGGGTCTGGGCCGGGCCGGCGGATGTAGTGAACCCGCGGCTCGAAGAACGAGAGAGGGTAGTCATAGGCTTCGGACTGGACGTCTTGGGGAAGGGCGAAGAAGGCAGGCCCACAATCGGCTGGGTCGAGCATCACGGCGAGAGCCTGGGGAAGCGAACGCAGGATCTGTTCCGGCTTGGTGATCCGATCCCAGTAGCGGGTGATCGGCTTGAAGACATCGGCCGCCGTCATGGTCGGATCGTCGAACACCTCGATCTGTTGGAGGACTGGATCGACGAGACGGTGCTGGTAGGTGTCACCGGAGAACATCAGCAGGGGCAGCCGGTTGGCGTGGGCCACCCCGGCCGCGGTGACCATATTGGTAGAACCGGGCCCGACCGAGGTTGCCGCGATCATGATCTGGCGACGGCGCTTCGCTTTGGCGTAGGCGATGCCTGACAGAGCCATGCCTTGCTCGTTGTGGCCCCGCCAGGTCGGCAACACATCCTGGACTCGCTCGAGCGCTTCGGCCAGACAGGTGACGTTTCCGTGCCCGAAGATGGCGAACGCCCCTGGGAAGACGGGAACCTCTTCACCGTCCACGACAGTCCTTTGGTTCACGAGCCACCGGACAATGGCCTGAGCGGTCGTCAGACGAACTGTTTCCATGCTTGCCTCCTGGCGTCGTACGGTTACAGTAGGTGGTCTACACGCGTAGATCCAGTAGATCATGCGAAGGGTGTTCGACAATATGAGTGGTCTTCTTCAACGCATCGCCGGTGGCCCAATCACGTGGGGAGTCGATGGTTCCCCCGGCTGGGGCTACCTCATGGACTCCGACCGGGTGCTGTCGGAGATGAAGTCGACAGGATTGGGGGCCACCGAGCTCGGCCCGGACGGGTTCTTGCCGACCGATCCCGACGAACTGGTCGACTATGTCAAAGGATTCGACCTACAGGTAGTAGGTGGGTTCGTACCTGCGGTGCTTTACCGCGATCGAGGAATCGACGAGCAACTGGCCTATGTCGACCGTGCCAACAGCCAGCTGGCCAAGACCGGGTCCGAGTTCATCATTCT
>JAAETV010000577.1 GCA_024227975.1 Actinomycetes bacterium | reverse complement strand
TGGACCTGCCGTGGGTAGGGCACCACTCTCGCAAGTGGGAACCCGAGCCGTTCCGCTGGCTGGGCATCAACGCGGCCCTGCGCGTCATGGGTGTTGCCGACTGGTCGGAGGACCGACGCGGCAGGAACTCACGTCTGGCGGTGCTAGCCAACAGGTTCCTGCGCTGAGGGTGCCTTGGCCTCCCTGGGTTGAGGTGAAGCCATAGCTAGCGAATCGCCCCTTCATCACGAAGCCGAGCGATCTCGTCGGCCCCGTACCCGGCCGCGGCGAGCACATCGTCAGCATCGGCCCCAGGATGGGCTGGTGGGCCCGAAACGGCTGATGGGGTCCGGTCGAGGCTTGGTGCCGGAGATGGCTGGCGCCCCGCGGCTTTGCCGCCTCGGAAGAGGAGCCATAGTCCGAACCAGCCTTCGCTGATGATCGAAGGCACGGCCACCATCGTGATGAAGAGGGTCTCGTAGCTCTTGTAGTTGTCGAGCAGTGAGTGGGCGAAGGTGTCAATCACATATGCCGTGCCTGCTGCGATCATGAGGTAGCCGAGGATCTTGGGGGCGTAGCGGGAGCGCACCATGAGGAACCCAAGTAGGACGAGATGAATGCCGAAGGCGACGAGGCCGATGAGCCAGGTCGAGTTGAAGGTATCGAGGGCTACCAGGGCCTGGGCGTCTAGCTGGTCACGGCCGAATGTGGTGAGGAAGTCGGCTCCGCTGAGCAATTGCAGGGCCTGGAAGAAGAAGATCAGGGCCACACCGAGGAAGACGGTGTAGATGAGTCTGAACCAGGCTGCCACCAGCGAGAGGTCTCGGTTGGCCGGTCGGAACACGATGTAGAGGGCCCAAGCGACGGCAACGTCGATGACGAAGATGAGTAGGAAGCTGGCCAGGCCAAAGCGAAAGAGACCTTCGGACTGGGCGATGTTGGCCGCGGTTTCCTGGGCATCATCGGTGACGATGAGGCCTTCTCGGATGAGGAAGTTGGCAAAGATACCGAGGGCAAAGAGAAGCACATAGCCGACACCAGCGACGAGTGCCGCCTGCCGAGGAGCAATGTCGAGGCCCGCTGGGGTGGTATGTGTCGATGGTGCCGCCATGGTGGCGGTCACGGCCTTGGGTCGCATGGTTGTGTTCACTGGTTCTGTTCCTTCGTCGGGTGGGGTACTGAAGGCGAGTCGAGCTCGCAGGTCGGGTCAGGCCTCGTCGGCACCGTCGTCGCGTACGATGATGACGGACTTGGCACTGGCGCGGCCGGCCTCCATCTCGTGGAGGGCCTGTCGGGTGTCGGCAAGGGCGAAACGTCGGCCAATCGTCGGGATGACCTGTTTGGTATTCAGGTAGGCACCCAACCGCTCGATGAAGGAGTAGTGCTCCTTGGCGATGAACATGGTGAGTCGCTGCTTGACGAAGGGTGAAACCAGGACCGCTCCCAGCTGACGGCCGATGCCTCCGGTCACCCGATTGCCACCCTCGCCGCCGACGATGACCAGCGTACCTCTCGGGGCAAGGGCTCGACGGAGTCGGGAGACCTTGGTGCGGCCGCCGATGTCGAGTATCAGGTGATACGGGGTGTTGGTGTCGGTGAAGTCATCTTGGGTGTAGTCGATGACCTGGTCAGCACCGATCGAGCGGAGCAGATCGAGGTTGGGGGTGCTGGCTACTGCGGTCACTTCGGCTCCGATGGCCTTGGCCAACTGGACGGCGAAGGTGCCGACACCGCCCGAACCGCCGATGATCAGAACTCGCTGTCCGGGTTGGACCTTCCCGACGTCGGTAAGGGCCTGGAGGGCGGTGATCCCCGACACGGTGGCCACGGCGGCTTGCTCGAAGCTGACGTTGGCCGGCTTGTGAGCGAGCTTGTCTTCGCTGGCCGTGGTGTATTCAGCGAATGAGCCGTTGGCGATGCCGAAGACATTGTCACCGGGAGCGAATCGGGTGACATCAGCCCCCACCGCCACCACTTGGCCGGCAACGTCGGCGCCCGCGATCCTGTTCTTTGGCTTGGTCAGTCCGAATCCCATGAGCCGGATCAGGTAGGGCGTGCCGGTCATCAGGTGCCAGGTCCCTCGGTCGACCCC
>JAAETV010000576.1 GCA_024227975.1 Actinomycetes bacterium | reverse complement strand
GGCGGTGACCGACGCCGATTCCGACCGAACCTCGTAGTAGATATTGACGGCCCGGCCTTCCAAGAAAACGACTGGCCGGGCAAGCAGCTCCTCATCGGCGACGAGATGATCTTGAATGTGCTCATCCCATCGCCCCGATGTGTTGTGCCGTCGCTCCCCCAGCTCGGCTGGCTCGAAGCGTCTCCACGATCCGAGCCGTTACATCACTCAACAGGATCAAGCTCCACGACCATGGAACGTTTTCCTGTGTCGGTGCCTACGCCTCGGTCAGCCGTTCCGGCACCGTGGCCGTCGGCACTCCCGCCACCCTCGTCGCTTGATGCGGTCGGCAGTCGATACCAGAGCGATCGCCAAGCTGGCGACTGATGCCATAGTTCCACCCGGTTCGGTGTGGGAGAATGAGTCATGGCTGATTCACCACAATCGGAGCCACAAGATCGGTCCATTGCCGGGCGGCTGGTCGGTGTGACGAACAAGACGGACCTTCAGGGCATCACGGCCTGGTTCGCCTACCAGGAGATCAACGGCGAAGGGGTGACGGTCAAAGCTGTGTCAGACGACGATGGCTACTTCAGCTTCGATCTACCGATGGTCCCGCTCCAGAGGGCGACGGTTGGCGCCGAGATCGAAGGAGTCGAACCCGTCGATCTGGAACCCAACGGCAAGATCCTCGAATCCGGCGATCTGGTTCTGGTGGTCGATGACATCGTTGCCTCCCACCTCCGCTACAGCGGCGCCTGACAACTGAGCCGCTCGGGGGCTCGCGGATCAGCTTGGGGTGAAGGGCAGGCATCTACCTTCGTGCTCGGACTACGAAGGTGTGGTACTCCCAGCCCGCGGGGCCAATATCCCACAGTGACGCTCGTTCAATAGATCCGCAGGTAGCCAGGATCTCCTGATTGGAGGCGAACGGGCGGAGGCTGAACAGGCGCCGGTGCCCGGCGAGGTTGGTCTCGTTCACCTCGCCAAGCTCGCCACCCCAGAGTCCGACAGCAAGAGGAGCTCCAGGCCGTAGAGGCGTCGCCATGGCGGCCAGGGTGGCGGCAGTGTCGTCTTCGGGGATGTGCATGAGGGTGCTCATCGACCAGCCGGCATCGAACGAACCGGGTCGAAAGGGTGGAGCTGCGATCGAACCCTGGATGACGGATATTCCAGCTTCAGCCGCCAGAATGCCGTTGCCGTGAGCCAGGTCGAGCCCCACATAGGGGTGGCCTGCGTCGACGAAGGCTTGGCCGTCGCGGGCCGGGCCGGCGCCGAAGTCGAGCACCGAATGTCGCTTCTCCTGCTCGAGAAGGGTCAGGAACTCTTGAAGGAACTCGGCCCGCGGCCCCTTTGGTGGGCGACCGAGGCGAAGGCCTAGCCTCGCTTCCTCCTCGTAGTAGGAGCGCAGGTCGGCTTGCACATCGCTCATCAATCGTGATGTTACGCTCCAGCTGAATACGGCCCCCACCTCACCAGAAAAGCGAGCCCGTCGACGAGATCACGATCCGCCAGGCCACGAGGCGACCCTGATCAGATCCACTCGATCAGGCTGTGGCCGCTGGGGTTCGGACGGGGCCGAGGGCCTGGTCGGTCTCGTCGATGCTGAGGGCGCCGGTCATGATGGCGACGGCGTCATTCATGGTGTGGGTCTGGGGAGTGACGACGGCGGCTCGGCGACCGAGACGCTGGACATGGATCCGGTCTGCTACTTCGAACACCTGCTGCATATTGTGCGAGATCAGCACTACCGGCATTCCTCGCTCCCGTAGGTCATGAATGAGCTGGAGGACTCGGGCTGATTCGCGCACCCCGAGGGCGGCCGTTGGCTCGTCGAGGATGATGACCTTGGAGCCGAAGGCGGCGGCCCGAGCCACGGCCACGGCTTGGCGTTGCCCACCAGACAGGGTCTCGACCGTCTGGGTGATGTTCTGGATAGTGCCGATACCGAGGTCTTGAAGGTGAGCGGCGGCCTCGGCCCGCATGCGCTTCTTATCGAGGGTGCGGAAGAAGCGACCGGCGAAACCCTGCTTGCGGATCTCACGCCCGAGGTAGAGGTTGCTGGCGATGTCGAGGGCGGGTGAGACAGCCAAGGTCTGGAAGACGGTTTCGATGCCGACCTGACGGGCATCCTGAGTGTTGCGGAATGACACCTCCCGACCGGCCACCTCCATGGTGCCAGAATCAGGGACGTGAGCTCCGGAGAAGCACTTGATGAGGGTCGATTTGCCAGCCCCGTTGTCGCCAATGACGGCCAGAACCTCACCGGGGTAGAGATCGATGTCAGCCTCGTTGAGCCCGATGACCCGACCGAAGGTCTTGACCAAACCGCGGCCCTTGAGCACAGGCTCGACTTGTAGCGTCGGCACCCTTACTGTCTCTTCGGTGGTGTCTGGCTCACTCATGTTCAGGCCTTCACCCTTCGGATCCACTGGTCGAGTGCGACGGCGGTGATGACGAGGATGCCAATGGCGAGCACCCGGTAGGCCTGGTCGAGGTCAGCCAGGGCCAGACCGTTTCTGACAACGGTCACGATGAGGGCCCCCAGGAGGGTGCCGATCATCGTGCCTCGCCCACCGAAGAGCGAAGTCCCCCCGATCACCACCGCAGTAATGGAAGCAAGGTTGATGTCGGGAGCAACGTTGGGACTGGCTGAACCGACCCGTCCGATTGTGATCCAGGCCGCAATGCCCATGATGAGGCCGGCCACCGCGTAGACACTGAGCAGGATGCGGTTGGTGTTGATGCCCGACAACTCGGCGGCGTCGGGATCATCGCCGACGGCATAGAGATGGGTCCCCCAGGCCGTGTTGCGGAGCACGTAGGCGAAGACGGCGTAGAGACCCAACATCACCAGGACGCCCGTCGTGATGGCGAAGGGGCCAACCTTGAACGATGTGCCCATGACTTTCAGGAGGTCGGGTAGCTCGGGCCCTTGGATGGTGCGGGCCTTGAACAGGATGAGGGAGAGGGCAGTGAAGATGCTGAGGGTGCCAAGCGTGACGATGAACGGGGGCAGCTTGAAGCGGACGATGAGATAGCCGTTGGCGGTGCCGGCGATGAGAGCGATGAGGAGACCGACGGCGATGGCCAGCGGGGCGGGTAGGCCGATACCGGCCACATTGGATGCAGCGGCGGTGACGGCCAGGTTGGCCATCATCATCTGGCCGAAGACCATGATGGCGCCGATGCTGAGGTCGATCCCAGCAGTGAGGATGATGAGGGTTTGGGCGATGGCCAGCGTGCCGACGATGACCGTCTGTTGGGTCATCAGCGAGAGGTTGCTGGCGAAAATGAATCGCTCGTTGAGGAGGGTGAAGATGATCATCGCCACGATCAACACGATGAGAGGGCTCAGGTAGGGGTAGCGATGCAGGATGCTCTGGATCTTCGACACCAGGCCGGTGTCGGCGGCGAATTCCTCAGCTAGATCGGGAGCAGTAGTCGTGTTCACCCCGGGGTCCTTCTGGTCGGCTTTGGGTCGGTTGGGTGTCGGTCTTGCGGGGCGGGCCGTGCCCCGCTGGGGGTAGCAGCCCAAAGGGACTGCCACCCCCGAGACGGAGGCTTCAGCTCATCGTGGGATCAGCCCCAAGCATTGTCAATGCAGTACTGAGCCGTCTCCTGGGAGGCGGCACTGACGGTGTCCTGCGGGTCTTCGGTGCACAAGGCAACACCAGTGTCGTAGAAGGTCCCGTCATCTGAGGTGTTGGCAGGCGGGTCTCCGCCGTCGGCAATGGTCTTGATGGCCTCAACACCGAGCTTGGCCATGCGCAGTGGGTACTGCTGCGAAGTGGCCTGGATGCTGCCACCCTCAACAGCCTGAACACCGGCCAGGCCACCGTCGACCGAAACAACGATGACGTCGTCACCGATGGTCTTGCCCGCAGCATCGAGGGCGGCGGCAGCACCGAATGCTGTCGGCTCGTTGATGGTGTAGACGACATTGATGTCGGAGTTCTTCGACAGGCAGGTCTCCATGCCGGTGCGGCCCCCCTCTTCGTTGGCGCCAGTGGCTTCGAGACAGGCGATCTCATAGTCGCCTCCTGCCCCTGTGGAGTAGGTACCGGTCAGGTCCTCGTCGCCCATTACGGTGAGATCCTTGATGTCGATACCCATGCCCCTGAGGAACCCATTGTCGCGGCAGTAGTCGACCGAAACGGTGCGATCGTCAAAGATGACCAGACGGGCGATGACAGCTTTCTCACCGTTGAGCTTGCCGGCCGCCCATTGCCCAATGGCTTCGCCAGCGAGACAGTTGTCGGTGGCAAAGGTGATGTCAACGACATCGGGTGGATCGGTCGGGGTGTCAAGGGCAATCACATAGAGGCCAGCGTCGCGGGCCTTTTGGATGGCGTCATTGACATTGACCGACATCGGGGTGATGAGGATCCCGTCTTGACCCTGGGCGATGGCTGCTTCGATCAGTTCGATTTGACCCTGGTCGTCGCCTTCCGCAGAACCGGAACCGATGGTCAGGTCGACCCCGAGTTCATCGGCCGCTTCCTTGGCACCCTCTTGCATTGCGACGAAGAAGGGATTCGTCGAGTCCTTGGTGATGAGGCTGACAGCGACCTCGCCACCGCCATCGCCATCGCCATCATCGGCAGAATCGTCGTCGGAACCGCACGAGGTCAGGGCCAGAGCCAACGCAGCGCTGGCCAAGCCGAGCCAAGCTCGGCGTTTCCACAGTTTCGTATGCATGTTTCTCCCCTTTGGCGGGTGTTAGGCGGTAATCGAAGGGTCGACCGCACTATTACTGCAGGTCCCCGCAGCTGGTCTGGACCAAACGCGCCCTGACGTTTCGGTCCGAGAGGTGCAACCCATCCATCGATGTCCTCGGCCTAAACCGAAGACCCCGCAGAGCCTAGTCAGAGGCCTCGACAACTATGTGCATGGACCCCAAACCGGCATGGGCCTTGGGTTTTGGTTCGGTCAGATGACTTCGAGTTGCCAGATCTGGAGTGGGGGCTCGGCGGCCGGTTCCGCGTCCAGATCCGCGGTGACGGTGGTGAAGGTGACGAGGAACCCAGCCGGGCCCCAGTTGATAGAGGGGTTGATCGTGAGCTGGTCTGACACCCGGTGCTCGGCTGACTGGCGCCAGATTCGCCCATCAGGGCTGGCCCACAGGACCATGTCGTGTTGAAGCCTCGGCGAAGAAGCCCTCGAATCCCGGTTTGGGGTCTTCACCCATCAGGCCATCTGATCATCGACGTGCACACCCACTAGAGGCTCAACTTGCCATCCTGCACCACAAGGATCCGGAGGATTCATGGGGTGGTCGCCAGATTCGCGTTGTAGCGACAACTCCAGAAACCGGTCTCGACCCCAGCCCAACTCGATTGTCGCTATGACGCGAACGGCGATCGGATACCGCCACCAGCTGAGGTCGGACACTTGGGCCAGACCCGGCCAACGGTGTAGACACAACCCATGGCCACCTCATTCGAGATCATCTTCTAGCGGGGCTTGAATGCCCGTGATAGCCGAATCGTCGACGCGGTGACCACACGCCGAGCTATCGGCCGACCCGGGCCGCTGCCGTCCAGGTTCCACAGGGCCATCTGACTGATGAAGGATCGGTTGCTCACCTGGCGATTCGTCACCGTCACGGTCGCTGGGCTCGCCTACTTCACCGGATGGACAATCCTCTATCCGGTCCTACCCCGCTTCGTCGAGGATGAGCTCGGAGGCACCGGCGTTGCCGTCGGCTTGGCTGTTGGCTCCTTCGGGATCACAGCCGCCTTGCTTCGTCCCGTGGCTGGACGGCTCGGCGACCGCTACGGGCGCCGGGTCCTGGTCGTGGGAGGGATGCTGGTCGTGGCCGTATCGCTGGTGGGCTACTTCGCTGTGACCTCGGTCGTGGCCGTCGTCGGACTCCGACTCCTGTTCGGAGCGGGTGAGGCCTTCGCCTTTGTCGGGCTCGCCACGGCCATCCAAGACATGGCGACCGACGATCGTCGGGGCGAGGCCGCCAACTACTTCTCTGTCGCTGTATATGGAGGGGTGGCGGCAGGCCCACCCATCGGGGAGTGGCTGTTCGACGGATCCCAATATGACCGGGTCTGGACCGTGGCAGTGGTGCTCGTATTGCTTGGTGCGGTCCTCGGGTTCGCCACCCCGTCGATCCGGGCCGCCGCCCCCAGCACCCAGTCAGGCTGGATCCATCCTGAGGCGATCCTGCCCGGGCTGGCCCTCACCAGCGGACTAGTCGGTTACGCCGGCTTCGTTTCCTTCGTGGCTATCTACGCCGACTCGATCGGCATGGCGGGGGCCGGTTGGGTCTTCGCCACCTATGCCGGCCTTATCATGTTGGCCCGCCTACTGGCGGCCAAGGTGCCCGACCGGTTCGGGGCCAGTCGGGTCTCGGCCCTATCGCTGGTAGGCATCGGGACCGGTCTGATCGTGATAGCCGCCATCCCCTCACCAGTCGGCCTGTATGGCGGAGTGGTTGTCTTCTCTGCTGGGATGTCGATGAACTTCCCGGCCCTGATGGCCCTGGTTGTGAACCGCGCCCACCCCAATGATCGGGCATTCGTCGTGGCCAGCCTGTCAGTGTTCTTCGACCTGGCTTTTGCTGTCGGCGCCCTCGTCATCGGCTTCGTCGTCGTCTTGGCCAACGAGCGTGCCGCCTTTGCCGTTGGTGGTGTGTGCGCGATCGCCGGACTGATCCCCCTGCGAGCCTCATCGAGGTAGGTCCAGGATGCTGGCCGTTTCGGCAATCATGGCGACGGGTCGTCCGACCTCGGGAGGTTTCGGGAGCGGTCGAAGTCGGTGCTTCGGGGTCCAGACCGTGCCGCCCGGGCTTCTCTCGGCGCGAGGTCCGGAGGCCTGGCAGTGAGGTCAAGAAGGTCCTGGCTGGTCTCGGCCCTCATCCATGAGAGCTGTTCGCCGGTGAGTTCACCCGTGGGCCCGAGGGTCATCGAATGCTGGCGCTGAGAAGAGCGCTCAGTCGCGGTGACCGTGATGACCTCGTTGGCATCAACGTCGAGGAAGGTGTCGACCTGAACTGTCCCAGCCGGACCCGGTGGGAGCGGGGCGATCTCTAGAGTCCCGAGCCAGGTGTTCTCGGTAGCCAAGTCCCGGTCCCCTTGGAACACATTGATCTCCATCGCCACCTGGTCGTCGATGCTGTTCGTGAGCGTCAACGCCTTTCGAGTTGGCACACTCGTGTTACGAGCTATGAGCACCTGCATCACGGAGCCGATGACCTCGACACCGAGAGCGAACGCGGTGACATCCAAGAGCAGTACATCCTTGATGTTCCCTGCAAGCACCCCGTGTTGGATGGCCGCGCCAGCTACCACCGTCTCGTCGGATTCGACCCGAACCTCGTCTCGTCCCGTCAGCTCAGCGACGGCCTGCCGAACCGCGGGCATCCGAGACGCCCCTCCCAACAGGGCTACTCGATCGATATCGCTGGGCGACACGGGCACGTCGGCCATCACGCCCTCCAGGAGCGACCGCACCCCCCGCAACAGATCCGCAGTCAGCTCTTCGAAACGAGATCGTGTGAGCTCGATATCAAGGTGATGAGGCACCTCACCGACCTGGGCCAGATAGGGAACCTGGGCCGTGGTGGATTGTGCGCTCGATAGGTCTTCCTTGGCTTGCTTCGCCACTTGGCGGAGCCGCTCGGCTGCAACCGGGTCGGATTCGACCTGCCCTCTGGCATCGGACGGGAGTTGGTCGACGAGCCAATCGATGATCGCCCGGTCCCAGTCATCACCTCCAAGCCCACCGTCACCGACCGAGGCCTTGATCTCGAACACCCCGTCGCCCATTTCAACGACGGAAGCGCTCAGGAACCCTGCACCGAGGTCAACGACCAGTGCGGTTTCATCATCTTCATCACCGAACCCGATTGCGAGAGCAGCGAGCACCGTGTCGTCCACAATTCGAAGCACCTTCAGACCTGCGATGGTGGCCGCCTCGATGGTGGCAACTCGTTGAGCATGGCCGAAGGAGACCGGCACTCCAATCACCACCTCGGTGACGAGCTCACCCAGATAGGTCTCAGCGTCGTGCTTCAGCTTCCTCAGTAGTCGGGCGTTGACCTCTTGAGGCCATACATCCCGTCCGTCAAGGGCGACCGGGCCGTCGATGCCTCGCTTGATCGACCGGATCGTGCGGTCAGGATGTGATACGGCGCGCCGCTCGGCCGCATCACCGACGAGGACGAGTCTGTCGTTGCCCAATCCGACAACCGAAGGTGTCGCGGTCAAGCCCTCAGCACCGGGAATCACAATGGTGCCGTCGTCGCCTCGAACGGCGATGAGCGACCGACTCGTTCCTAGATCGATCCCAACGGCATACGAAGTGGGCACCATTTCGGAGACGGGGTTCGCCGGCACACTCGGCTTCGCAGCCTGTTCGGCCACGACCGTCTCCTCGCCTGACGACGACCCTCCCTGTTCGTTCGCCAGGATCGTCGTGTACCCCGAGGCGCCCTGCGCCTCGGTTTCGATAGCAACCACGGTTGGAGCCGATGCAGACCCGGGGACCGCATCGCGCTGTCGCTCCAATGCGGTCACGAACTGAGCCGCTGACTGGGGCCGCTGGTCGGGATCCTTGGCCAAGGCCGAGTCCAAGAGTTGTTGGAGGCCCGGCGGAATCAGCGTCGAGAGAGGAGGCGGATCCCCGTCGAGGATGCGCACGAGGTAGGCGGGTTGGGAATCACCATCGGCGACATGGAAGGGGGGATGGCCGGCGATCAGGGTGT
>JAAETV010000575.1 GCA_024227975.1 Actinomycetes bacterium | reverse complement strand
ACACTTAAGCCCGATTATGCAGAGGCTTATAACAACATGGGCAATGCGCTTAAGGAGCAAGACAAGCTTGAAGAAGCCATAGACTCTTACCAAAAGGCTCTGAGGCTTAAGCCCGATTATGCAGAGGCTTATTACAACATGGGCACTGCGCTTCAGGAGCAAAACAAGCTCGAAGAAGCCATAACCGCCTACCAAAAGGCACTGACACTTAAGCCCGACTATGCAGAGGCTCATAACAACATGGGCAATGCGCTTAAGGAACAAAACAAGCTCGAAGAAGCCATAGACTCTTACCAACAGGCTCTGATACTTAAGCCCGACTATGCAAAGGCTTATAACAACATGGGCAATGCGCTTAAGGAGCAAAACAAGCTTGAAGAAGCCATAACCGCCTACCAAAAGGCACTGACACTTAAGCCCGACTATGCAGAGGCTCATAACAACATGGGCACTGCGCTTCAGGAGCAAAACAAGCTTGAAGAAGCCATAGACTCTTACCAAAAGGCTCTGATACATAAGCCGGACTATGCAGAGGCTTATTGGAATATGTCACTGGCTGAATTATTACTAGGCAATTTTGATAATGGCTTCGAATTATACGAATGGCGTACCAAAAAAGAGAAAGATGCCACCAGGGCAATCCGTAGCGAATTTGCCTGGGATAAAACCAGGCCTTTAGATGGGACAAGATTTTTGATATATGAAGAGCAGGGGCTTGGCGACACTATCCAGTTTTGTCGTTATTTGCCTTTGTTGGAAGAGCAGGGGGTT
>JAAETV010000574.1 GCA_024227975.1 Actinomycetes bacterium | reverse complement strand
GTGGCTGGCCGAGATGAACCAGCGGGTCCGCACCCACCTCAGCGATCGTCCAGTGCTATTCGTCATGGGCATGAAAGACAAGGTCCTGACGTCCAAGTCGTTCCTCGACCGATGGTCAGAACTCTTCCCAAGCGCGACCTGGGTAGAGCTCTCCGAGGCCGGCCACTTCCTCCAGGAAGACGCTCCCGAAGACACAGCATCCGCAATCATCGACAAGTTCGCTGGAACGGCGGCGTCATGACCAAGGAGACCGCCGTTCTGGCCCCAACCCCGTGGCAGGGCATCAGATCCGCTCGCCCCTACTTCACCCGCCCCCGAACCGACCTGCAGGGAACGGTGACCACCGAGACGACCTCGACCGGGCAGAAATTCGTGGTCTACCTCCCACCCGACCATGGCACACCCGACCGCGATCACGCCGTCCTCTACCACCTCCACGGAGCCGGCGTCCGATGGTCGTGGGTGGCCAAAGACATCCACTGGCTCGCCGCCGAGCACGAGCAAGCAGTCCAACGCGGCGTCATCGAGCCGCTGATCATCGTCGGGGCCTATGACCCCAGCCGCTTCTCAATGTGGTCCGACAGCACCGATGGCTCGAACAATCGGGCCACCGCCGTGCTGTCCGACCTCATCCCCCACGTCGAAACCAGCTACCACCCCAGGACGGACCGGGCATCACGCTACATCCAAGGCTTCTCCATGGGCGGATTCGGGGCCGCAACACTCGGACTCAAACACCAAGATCTCTTTGCCGCCATCATCATCTGGGACGGCGCCCTCCACGATTGGCGCACCCTCAACCAAGGACGCAGCAAGATCGCCGCCAACCAGTTCAACGACGACGAACACAGCTTCCAGCAGTGGTCGCCCTGGACGATGGCCGAACAAGCCGACCTTGCCCGAACTCCGATCCTCGTCGTGGCGGGGCTGATGGAGGACTACGCCCAACGCTACACCGACCACCTCACCCGACTCGGCGCCGACATCACCCTTGCATCGGTCGACTGCCTCCACGACCTCCGCTGCCTGGCCCGTACCCACGGCCAACAGGCCTTCGAGTTCCTCGCCAACACCCGAGCATGATCGCCCCCGCAACAGATCCGATGGCCAACCGACCCGGCGCCAACCGCCACCAACGAAAGGACCACCCCCAACGATCCGACTAGCCCAACTCCTGTCAGCAGCTTTCGTCATCGTCCTCGGCGTCGCTGGTCCGAAGGCCTCGGTCTGGGTTCAGCACCACCGCTCGAGTACGACAAGAGCGCATGGAAACCTTCATGCCGGGCGACCCACCAGATCGAACACTGCCGGCCATTTTGCTAGTGCACACGACCCACCCTTGGAGGCCGGTCAATTCGCGTACCATGCAAGGCTTGAGCCTCTCCGCAGTGGCTACAGGTCCGTTCCATCGGTCGTGGAGTTGGCGCCGCTGAACAGCCGCACAAGCTGACCTGCCTGAGGATTGGCTTCGAAGGTCGGCAAGTGGACGTAGACCGCCTCTTTCCGACCTCGCTTCAGCTCGGGCCTTGTGCGCAGACTGAAGAACGCCCCAATTGCTGCTCCAACAGAGGCCGCTAGGAACCACCAGCGCGGGTAGAGGGTCACCGAATCCATGGCCAAGCAGCCTACAGCCGCTCGTCCTGTCGCTCTGTCTCGGGTTGGTCTCACGCCGACTCACCGCAAGCGCTGTCGATCGTATTCCGGCTCACGCACAGCGTCACTTGCCAATCACTGAGGAGTCTTCGTCGACTACCGACGCGAGCGACTGGCTGCCGGCATGTGAGCGTTCGATCACCTGAGTCGGTGTTCCCGAGTGGTCAGGCCTCAACAATCCTCCCTACCGGGACCGCAGTGGGTCGAATCCGGTCCTGGTCTGGTGATTCCAAGTGATGACGCCTGTCCAGCCCTCCAGGTCTCCATGAACCCATACCGGCGGTCCCTTGAAGGGCGGCGCCGCCAGTGCTTCCTCCCACACGGCGGTGGCAGCGTCGACATCGATCAGATCACTGGCGCGATCGATGGCTCGTCTGGTCTCGGGGTCGTATTCGTGGAGAGGCCGGGCCCGGTTCCTGGCCGCAGGTGCCCCATCGGTCGAATTCACCTGGAGTTTCTGTACGAAGTCAGCGAGTTCCAGAGCGAAGGTCTCAGGGTGGCTGACCCGATTCAGCTTGGCGCCCTCACCCGGGATCCACCGGTGGAGCGCCCAGCGGTATGGGTAGCCGCTGCCGGGTTCACCAATCGCTATTGGC
>JAAETV010000573.1 GCA_024227975.1 Actinomycetes bacterium | reverse complement strand
TCGGCCAGCTTCACCGCCGCGGCTTTGGTCACGGTGTAGGGACCGGACCCGATGGCAGCCAGCAGACCGGCGGCCGAGGCGGTGTTCAGCAGGTATCCCTCACCACGGGCCAGCATCGAAGGGAGGACGGCTCGGGCGGCGTAGATGTGGGCCATCACATGGAGATCCCACTGTTGTTGCCATGATTCGTTCGGGGCGTCGGTGAGGATGCCTTCGGCCCCCGATCCAGCGTTGGAGCAGAACAAATCGATGGGGCCGTGGGTGGCCAGGGTCGACTCGACCAGGTTCACCACCTGGGCCTCGTCGGTCACATCACAGGCCATGCCCTCACAGCCGATTTCGGCCGCGGCCGAGGCCACCAGATCGGCGTCGAGGTCGGCCAGGACAACGGCCCTCGCCCCCTGGGCCAGGAAGGACTCGGCCATGGCTCGGCCAATGCCCCCACTGCCTCCGGTGATCACAGCAACCCTGTTGTTCAGCTCCATGGCTGCGACCTTAGTGGTCAGCCATCCTCTTGGGGAATGCCGCTGAAGTGGGGATACAGCCGCTCCACGAAGTCGAGATCGTAGGCCTCTTCCGGTGCGTCTCGAACCGCTACGTCGAGGGCGAATGCATCATCGCCGATCAGGATCCGCCAGGCATTGTTTCGGACCCCGTCGAGGATGATGGTGGCGGCCTGATCGGCGGTTGTCGGTGCCGAGTTGCGGAACTGGGCGGCCAGTTCGAGCATGGCGGGGTCGAGCTCGTCGCCGTGGGCGATCATGGAGTTGGTGGCAATCCCGGTGCCGATATGGCCCGGCATGACGACCGATACCCCGACGTGAGGGGCGTTGGCGCGAAGGTCGCCGATGAGTGCCTCGGAGAAGCCCTTGACCGCGAACTTGGCCGCGCTGTAGGCGCTGTGGGGTCGGTCAGGGCCGATGGAAGCCCAGAAACCGTTGACACTGCTGGTGTTGACGAGGCGGCCCTCACTGGAAGCGACCAGCATGGGGAGGAAGGCCCGGGTGGAGTAGTAGACCCCATACCAGCAGACGTTGAAGGTGCGCTCCCACTCCTCGCGATCGCCGTTGACTACCGTCCCACCGCCCCCGATCCCCGCATTGTTGAATATGAGGTTGACATGATCGGTTTCGTGTTGGGTCGCGACCTCATCTCGGAAGCGGATGATCTGGTCCTCGCTGCTGACGTCGCACTCATGTGATGTGATGCGCGTCCCGGTGGGTGCGTCCGCCTCACACAGGGCCTTGGTCTCGGCCGCGGTTTCGGGGAACAGGTCACAGACCGCAACATGGCATCCCTCGGCTGCGAGCTGTCGAGCCAGGGCTCGGCCCATCCCGTCTCCTCCACCGGTGACGACTGCGATCTTGTTGGCAAAGTCCATGGATCATCGTCGCGC
>JAAETV010000572.1 GCA_024227975.1 Actinomycetes bacterium | reverse complement strand
GGTGCCAGCTAGTCCATCGTCGCTCAGCAGTCGGGCCAGGTCAGCTCGGCACTGGCTCAGATCGTGGGCCGAGAGGCGGTCGGCCTTGTTGAGCACCATGGCCGTGACCGCTCCGTGGTGACTGAGTTGTCGAAGGTAGGCGTGCATTGCCTCATCGGCGTACTTCTCGGGGTCGCTGACCCAGATCAGGAGGTCGGCGTATTCGGCGATCCGCTCCATTTCGGTCCGGTTGGACACCTCGACTGAGTCATGGTCGGGGACATCGAGCAGGACAAGCCCGTCGAGGCCGGCGACATTGTCGGGATCTGACACATGATGACGGTTGGCCACTTCGAGCCAGTCGAGCAGGGGGTGTGGGTCGTTGGTCCCCCAATAGCAGGCCAGGGTGCTTGACGTAGTGGGACGGCGGAGTCCAGTGGTAGCTACCTCACTGCCGACCACAGAATTGGTCAGCGACGACTTGCCTCCACCAGTCGCACCGAGAAGGGCGACGAGGGTGTTGGCCGTCCCGTGGCCGATCCGCTCCCGGACCCTGTCGATGACCAGACTACCCATGGCCACCGTCTCCTGGGGGAGTCGCTCGTGGGCCAGCTCGACAGCCTCGGTCAAACCCTCCAGAGCCGAACCGAGCGCCTGAGTAGTGGCCTCGGGGAATGCACCAGTGTCGGACCCAGCGCTCATCGGTTCTGCTCGAAGTTGGTCAGGGCGGCCCTCAGCTCGTCGACGGTCTCGGGCGGGCTGAGGTTCGACCAGAGTTTCACCCGGAAGCGGTTGGCGTCGAGGTCGAGCATGGCTGCCACCCTTTCCAACAACAACCGGCGGGCTTCGGTCGCCAGCTCACGTACCGCTTGCTCACCGAATATGGCGGTCAGCAGAGTCTGAGACAGCCCGGCGGTACCGGCGCTGATGGCGATCTCGCCTCCCGTGATTCCCCCGGTCTGGGCGAACAACACGATCATCAGGGCGACGCCGATGCTGTTGAGGCCAAGGGCCAGGGCCCGTGCCGTGGCCCGCTTACTTGCTCCCCGGTCTCGCACCAGACCCAGGATGTCGTCTTGCCAGGCCCTGATCTCGCTCCCGATCTGGGCCCGGAACTCGGGCGACGACCGTTCCAACGATCGGTCATCGTCTATGACCTGTCGACCTCCGGGAGCACTGCGCCAGCGGGTGACGGCGAGCAGGGCGGCAGCATCGGCGTGATCGACCAGGAGCCGTTCCAAGGTCGACGTGATCTCGCCCTGGACCTCGCTGGTAGCGATAGTGCGACCGGTCACGAAGCCGGTGATGCGATCCCGAATCCGGCCAATCCTGCTCTGTACCACCCTCATCAGCTCGGCCGTGCCGATCAACTCTTGCCAGCGGTCCAGGACCTCGCCACGGAGGAGATTGCCGCCCGATATGTCAGCCCCGAGGTTGTTGCGAGCGTTTTCGTAGACCTCTTCCATGGCCAACCGCAACTCGTCAGCGACCTTGGACTGCTCGTCGGCGGCTGCGATGACCGTACCGGTTCGTGGCCCGATGCTGGCCATGGCCCCAATCAGGGTGTGGGCCACCACCTCGGCCCGCTCGTTTATGTCGTCGGCCAGCCGGCGGAGCATGAAGACCAACTCGTCGACGGAGCCGGAGGGCAGCATCCCCTCCACCAGTTCATGATCTTCGATTGGGAACACGATGACATCGTCTAGAGAGGCGTCGACCAGCATGGACTTGAAGTGGGCCACGATTTCGTCTCCCGCCCCCGCCGGGATGCGATTGATGATCACGGCCAGTGTGGTTCCTCGGGCCTGGGCTTGACGGAGGAAGTCCCACGGAACGGCATCGGCATAACGGACCGCGGTTGTGGTGAATAGCCATAGGTCGGCCGCGGCCAGCAGCTGGGTGGCCAGGGTGCGGTTCGCCAGCTCAACCGAGTCGATGTCGGGGGCATCGATGATGGCCACCCCAGGGGCCAGGCCTTCGACAGCAACGGTTCGCAGGACGGTTCCCTGGTTGGTGCTGTCCTCACCAGTGACCCGAGGAAGCTCTGGGAGGATGTCATCACCCCCGAACCAGGCCAGGTCATCGGGATGGCAAACCAGAACGGGGGCCCGGGTCGTCGGTCGTAGAACCCCGGCCAGTGATACCGGGGCGCCAACCAGGGTGTTGACGATCGTCGACTTGCCGGAGCCGGTTGACCCGCCGAGCACAGCTAGGAGGGGAGCGTCGAGCCGGCGGAGGCGGGGAATGAGGTAGTCGCGGATCTGGTCGTGGAGCTCGGTTCGCACCGAACGACCCTCTATGGCCAAGTCCAGATCGAGGTCGAGACCGGTCGCCTCGAGGGCGCTAGCCAGCCGGTCAAGGGCAGTAGCCAGGGATGCGGGGTTGGGGTCAGCCATGCGGGCTCCAGGCTACGTGGCTACCTGGCGACGAGGAGGCCCCAGTCGAGTTAGCCTACCTAGGCAGTCGACTAGCTACCGGTCCACCATGAGAAGGATTTAGGTGAATGAACCCATCGAATAGGTTCGGCATATGAAGCGGAATCCTGATGGATCGACTAGTGTGGAGAACCATCGCTGAGGCTTCGGGGTTGCCTAAACCCCATTTGTGCTATGAAAGTCATCTCATAGGCGCGTCTTGTTTTGTCGATCCGGTCCACTCCGGCTCGACTCGTAGTCTGGCACTTCGGAACTGCCAACACGATCGCAGGCCGGCGGGGGCCCAGTCGCCCGGGCCTACCGCCGGCCTGCTCCCTACCTGGCTTTGGCAACGATAGCGGGGAACCCCCAACTGGGCCGCAACCTTTGATGGGCAATCAGCCTGCGAAGATGCGGCTGATTTCGATGCGATAGATGTGCCCTTTCCAGCCCGGAGGAGTGAAGTCCGATCCGCTCGGTGACAGGTTGTTCAGGAGATCGTTGAGCTTTTCGGCCTGACCAACCAGTATCCCGGTTCCCTGACCCATGATCGACCGATCGGCGTAGCAGATCGAGAACGCCAGCTCGGGACGAGCGGCCAGGTTGCGGGCCATCGTCGATGACGGGGTGACGGTGAAGTAGATGCTGTCGTCGTCACAGCCGGCGATGACGACGGCCGCATGTGGTGTCCCCTGCTGGTTTGCGGTGGCGATGGTTGCCGTACGCACCGAGTTGATGAACGAGATCATCTCGTCGGCCGAGCATGCCAGCTCCGCGAACATGGCCCGTGTGAACGGGGTGGCGTTGGCCAGTGAGCGATCGATTGCTTCCTGTAGGTCCCCCATGGCTGTAATCCTAGGCGCGGGCATCATGACCTGATAGCGGGGAGGAGCCCTACCCATTGTCGGATTGAGCCCAGTCCCTACCGCTATGGTCCAATCCAATGAGTTCGGTTGATGTCGCCGTGATCGGCCGAGGCTTGATTGGATCCGCCGCGGCCCGCCACCTTGCTGAAGGCGGGCTGTCGACAGCCCTGATCGGTCCCTCGGAACCACAGGATCGTGAAGCCAGCGCTGGCCCGTTTTCCAGCCATGGGGACGAGGGCCGGATCACTCGCATTGCTGGCCGGGCAGCGGTGTGGTCTGGTTTGGCGGCGCGCTCCATCCGCCGCTACGGCGATCTCGAGCGTCGCTCAGACCTGCCGTTCCACACCCGACGGGGCCTGGTGGTCTCAATGGCTGAGATCGACGACTGGATCGATGCCGGCCTCATCTACGGAAGCAATATCCACAAGATCTCGGCGGCCGAGGTCAAGACTGCCACTGGGCTGACCATCACCGGCCCCCATCCAGTGGCCTATGAGGGGCCGCCGGCCGGATACATCAACCCCCGCCGACTGGTCATGGCTCAGACCAAGTTGACCGAGCTTGCCGGAGGCATCGTCGTCGATGCTTCGGTCAGTGCCATCAACCGGGTCGATGGTGCCTTCGAGCTCCAGGGCGGCTTCGGAACGACCAAGGCCTGTCGTCTCCTGCTAGCAACGGGCGCCTTTGGTCGGGGGCTGCTCGATGTCCAACTCGACGTCCAACGCCAACCTCGGACCATCTTGTTGGCCGAGATGGGGGAGCGGTCGACCCTTCCCAGCTTGATCATGGCCGATCCTCCCGACCAGCGGTTGGCCGAGATCTACTGGGTTCCCCCGGTCCGCTATCCCGACGGACGGACCTATCTGAAGATCGGGGGCAGCCTCCGAAGTGATCCTCGCCTGCCTGGTGAGACCGATCTCGTCGAGTGGTTCCACTCCGCCGGGGATCAGGTCGAGGCCAAGGCACTGGAGGTTTCACTGCGAGCCCTGCTACCAGAGGCCGAGTTCACCTCCTTCGTCACCGAACCCTGTGTGATCACGTCCACATCGAGTGGCTACCCCTATCTGGGATGGGTCGACGAGGGGATCGCGGTTGCCATTGGCGGGAACGGGTCGGCGGCCAAGTCATCGGACGAGCTAGGTCGCCTCGCCGCCTCACTATTCTCTCCCGATGGGTGGACCGATTCCCTCGACGCCTCGGTGTTCGAGCCCCAGTTCGTCTCCTAGCCCGGAACTGTCTTGGCCTCCTCCCAGCGGGCTTGGGCTGAGGACAGCACCAGGTCTCGGTCGGGGGCCCGAATGAGCCTGGCCGCGACCAGCTCGTCGACCCTGTGTCCGACCACCTTCAGGTAGTGGTCGAGGTCGCGGTAGCGGCGCCCAAGTTCGTCGGCTCCGAACCAGCGGGTCGTTCCCCGCAGCATCAGCTGGTGGTTGGGGGCGCCACAGTCCGGGTGACGACTGTTCCAGCCCGTGTGGGTCCCGATCGGTGTGGTGACGTCGGCCAGACGGATGCCACCGAGCTCGTTTCCGTCATCGTCGAGGGCCGGCACCGGGCCTGCTGGCTCACCGAAGCTCGCTTCATCGGGCACCGGCCAGCCCTGGGCCCGGAAGCGATCGAGCACGGCCGCTCTCGTCGTCAGCTCCTCCTCGGTCGGCACCTGCGATGGTGTCGGCGTCGTGTCGTCGTCGACCCAGGCTGTGAGCTGATCGAGTAGGGCCCGAACGATCGGCCCATAGTCAACGGTCGAGAACCCTGACTGGCCCCTGGTCGCCAGGTAGGGGTCCTCAAACATCTGGGGCACGATGCCGGGGGTGTGCTGGGTGCTGGCCACCAGATGGACCCGGATGTCAGCATCAGAGCTCGGGTGGACCAGCGCAGCGTCACCCCGCCAGTACTCGGTCGAGGTATTCAGGGCCATCACCTTCGGCCGGTGCTTGGCGCTGTACGGGGCCAGCAGCTCCTCATAGGTGACAGGGCCACCCAGCCCTTCATCACCGGTAGGCAGGATGCCGGGGTTGGCGAACCGCTGGTTGAACTGGCCGAGCCGGCCTCCCCCGATCAAGGGCATAACGGCATCGTAGGCTCGGGCGTCGTCTTCATTGGCATTCAAGCCATCAGCCAGGAATTGGCGGATGATCCGCCCACACTGCGACACCCCGAACAGCACGACCTGCCCGACCTCACCCTCACCCCGATCCTGAGGCTGCGCACGGGCCCAAGGGGCGAGATCCCGCAGGGCCAGCAGGCCACAGCCGGCAACCGAGGAGTGGGCCGTGGTGTAGGCCCACCGGTAGCGGTGACCGGCCTTGAACCCGCCATCGAGATGGACCTGGAGGCCGTCATCGCTGAACGACCAGATGGTGTCGTCGACGTGGAGGAGCTCCAAGCCGTCGGGTCCGCTGGCCTGCATTGTGGCCGGGCCCTCCACCGCGGCTGGAGGTTGATGGCCGGGCAAGGCGAGAGGGACTGTGTCGGTGTCAAACGGGGGCTGGGCCCCGTACTCGACCTCTCCTCGGAGCACCCGGCCCTCAGGTAGAGCTTCGGGGGCCCGAAGGCCGAGGAGGTTGGGATGGTCGATATCGAACTGCCAACCGGCGAACAGTACCGTCCAGCCCTCTGCCAGCAGGTGACCATCACCCGGTTCCGGTAGGTCGGGTGGGGGGAATGCGGCGCTGCTCTCCTGGTTCAGGAACCGGAATGCGGTCGGCCGGCCCCGATTGACGACATCGACCAGGACCCGGCCATTGCTGGGCCCCAGCTCTGGTCGTAGCTCGAGCACATCATGGCTGAAGCTGACCTGACCCCGGCTGTTGGTGACGGCATGTTCCAGGTCGATGATGGCAGCATTGGCCGGATGGGCCGGGTCGACCTCGTGCTCGATCTCGAGGCGGCGGATCACATAGGGGCCGAACGGGCCGAATGAGCGCCCCCCGGCATAGGGCATAACTTCGATTTCCCGGACCTCCACAACCGCCATGAGCCGGGGTCCGTGCTAGCGCTGGCTTGCCAGCCGGCGGTTCACGACCTTGGACTTGATGTAGTCGCGGTTGAGGTAGGCGATGAAGTCCTGGGGGATCTCTTTGGGGCAAGCCTCGGTGCACTCACCATGGTTGGTGCACGACCCAAAGAACTGCTCCATCGTCTCTACCATGGCCTCGGCCCGCCGGTAGCGCTCAGGCTGGCCCTGGGGCAACGAGTTGAGGTGCCACACCTTGGCCCCAGTGAAGAGCTGGGCTGCAGAGTTGGGGCAAGCGGCAACGCAGGCCCCGCAACCGATACAGGCTGCGGCGTCCATGGCCGATTCGGCCACCTCTTTGGGAATGGGGATCTCGTTGGCATCGGGGGCGGTCCCGGTTGGGGCACTGACGTAGCCCCCGGCCTCGACGATCTTGTCCATGGGGGAGCGGTCGACCACCAGATCACGGACCACGGGGAAGGCCCTGGCCCGCCAGGGCTCGATGGCGATCGTGTCCCCGTCGGAGAACTTCCTCATATGGAGCTGGCAGGTCGCGGTGCCAGCTTCGGGGCCATGGGCCCGGCCGTTGATCATCATCCCGCAGGTTCCGCAGATCCCCTCACGACAATCGTGGGGGAACTCGATCGGCACCTTGCCTTCGCTGATCAGCTGCTCGTTGACTACGTCGAGCATCTCCAAGAAAGAGGCATCGGTTGGGATGTTCTCGGCTTGATAGACCTCGAAGCCGCCCCCACTCTGGGGGCCATCCTGGCGCCATACTTCGAGAGTGAGGTTGAGTGTGTCGCTCACTTGTAGCTCCTCTGGGTCAGCTCGACTACTTCGAACTCGAGCTCTTCTGCGTGCTTGGTCTGGGGGTCGTCACTACCGTTCCACTCCCAGGCCGAGACGTGAGCGAAATTCTCGTCGTCACGCAGCGCTTCGTTTTCCTCGGTCTGTGACTCTTCCCGGAAGTGACCCCCGCAGGACTCTCGTCGGTCTAGGGCGTCACGGGCCATCAGCTCGGCCAGTTCGAAGAAGTCGGCGACCCGGCCCGCCTTCTCCAGCGAGCTGTTGAGCGTCTCTTGCTGGCCCAGGACTCGGACGTCAGACTGGAACTCCTGGTTCAGCGATTGGATCTCGGTGATGGCTTTTTCCAAGCCCGGGGCGTTGCGGGCCATGCCGATGTGCTCCCACACGATCTTGCCGAGCTCCCGGTGGAAGTAGTCAGGGGAGCGGGTGCCCCCGATCGACAAGAACCGGTTCGTCTGGTCCCGAACTCCCTGTTCGGCGGCCACGAAGACGGGATCGTCGGTCGGGACCGGCGAGCTTCCGAGGTGGGGGGCGAGGTAGTCACCAATGGTGTAAGGCAAGACGAAGTAGCCATCGGCCAGCCCCTGCATGAGGGCCGAGGCCCCGAGACGGTTTGCCCCATGGTCAGAGAAGTTGGCCTCACCCGTCGAGTAGAGACCAGGGACGGTGGTCATCAGGTTGTAGTCGACCCACAGGCCACCCATCGTGTAGTGGGTGGCGGGGTAGATGCGCATTGGGGTGGCGTAGGGATCCTCGCCCGTGATGCGGTCATACATCTGGAAGAGGTTCCCGTACTTCTCCTCGATGGTGTCGCGCCCGTCGCGTCCGATGGCTTGGCTGAAGTCGAGGTAGACCCCGTTCTTGAGTGGGCCGACTCCATTGCCCTGATCGACCACGGTCTTGGCGTTGCGGGAGGCGACATCGCGGGGCACCAGGTTGCCGAAGGCCGGGTACTTCTCCTCGAGGTAGTAGTAGCGCTCCGCTTCGGGAATCTGGGCCGCATGACGGGTCTCGTCGGGATTG
>JAAETV010000571.1 GCA_024227975.1 Actinomycetes bacterium | reverse complement strand
GACACGGTGAGCATGACGATGTTGCTCGTCTCACCGCACTCTCGGGCCACCTTGAGGCCACCCCCGTTCGGCATGTTCAAGTCGCAGATGACGACGTCGGGGTTGGTCGCCTTGATGACGGCAATCGCCTCATCGGCATCGGTCGCCTCGCCCACGATCTGGAAGTTCTCACCCAGATCAGCCCGTACACCGGACCTCCAGATGGGATGGTCATCGGCCAGGACAACGGTCACCCGAGTCTTCCAGCCGCTGGAACCCCGTTCGTTGCTCATACCCACATCCTTATCTCGGTTCCACGGCCCGGTCGACCATCCACTTCGACATGACCCCCAACTTCGGCCACCCGACCCCGAATTGAGCGCCGCAACCCCTCACCCTCGACGATCTCACCCTCGGTGAAACCCTCGCCATTGTCCTTCACCGAGACGAAGACGCGAGCGCGCCCATGCTCTCCCGGCCCTGAGACGTCATCGTCAACCGGCTCGGCGTAGATGGTGGCCGTCGAGGCCCCCCCATGCTTCACTGCATTGGTCAGCGCTTCCCCAACGGCCCCTGACAAGCGATCGGTCGAATCCTCGCCGATCTTGGGCAGGTCGGGGGCCAGGACCAGGTTGAGCCTGATCTGGTAGCGCTCCTCGGCCCGCCTGGCCGCCGCCCGCAGAGCCGCCGCCAGGTCCGATCGATCCGCCCCATCGGCGGATCCGAATCCGCCGAACAGATAGTCCCGCAGCTCGGTCTCCTGGTCTCTGGCCAGTGCCACCAGCTTGTCATCGTCGCTGCGACGCTGGATGACGGCAAGAGTCTGCAGCACCCCATCGTGCAGGGTTCGGGCCACCTCTTCCCTGGCCCGGTAGGCCGAGATTGACCTCTCCGCTGCTCGCAGCCACCGCAGGAGGTATCCGAGGACCCAACCACTCACGCCGAGCAACACCATCGTGGCCAGCCCGGTGAGACCAGATCGGATCGACTCAGAGAAGGGCACCAGGCCGACATAGTGGGCCAGCCCCATCCCGAGCCCGGTCGCCACGGCCGCTCGCCTGCCCCCGGCAATGGCCGCAGTGGCGACGGCGGCAACCACCCACACCGAGGGCAGAGTCTGGCGATGGTCACCGGAGCCGAATACCCAGGTGTCGGCCAACAGCATGATCGTGCCGACCCCGATCTCGGTGTAGACCGGCCAAGGTTGAAGGAGCCGGTCGGGACCCTGGCTGAAGAGCCAGCTGAGGTAGGCAGTGAGGGCGATCGCCGCCCCCAGCAGGACGAACCCGGTGATCGGATGGGCCACTGCCTCCTGTGACGAGGAGCCGCGGCTCCACACCTCCCAGCCGAAAGCACTAGTGGCCCAGGCGATCGTCAACCAGCGGTAGGCCAAGAGCCCGCGGAGCAAGCCGCGTCGGGTAGGAGGGGAGAGCCGAGCTGTGGTCAGCCGGATCGAGCTCGTCTCGGACCGGCGGCTACCACCGCCGGTGCCTGCGGGAGCCTCGTCGACGGCCATGTCCATTGACGATACTAACGAACCACGATTGACACCCAGTGAGCGCAAGGCCTCGGTCGGCGTGGTTGGTGGTGCCGCAGGGTCCTAGGCGACCTGGGCCGCGGCCACAGAGTCGAGGAGGTGTTGGGCGGTGTCGCCGAGGGCGTGGCTTGCCTGGTTATCGGAGACCGAGGCGATGGTCGTCCTCGCTCGCTGTACGAAGCCCTCGGCCACCAGCCGAGCGCTCTCCACCCCGGGGCCGTTGCGTACGATCTCGATGGCGGAGAGACGGTCGGCCTCGGCCAGTCCACTGTCCGATCCGCCGTTCAGGAGCAGGTCGCGTAGCTTCGAACCGACGGGGGAGGCCAGGGTGTGGATCACAGGAAGGGAGTAGACGCCTTCCAGCATGTCCTTGCCTGCTGGCTTTCCAAGCTGCTCGTCGGTTGCGATCACATCGAGAATGTCGTCGATCACTTGGAATGCCATCCCGTAGAGCTGACCGAAGGTGGCCAGCTGCTCGATCATGGTCTGGTCGCGGCCGGAGACGATTCCCCCGATGCGAGTGGCGGCCGAGAATAGGCTCGCCGTCTTGCCCGCGATCGACGGGAAGTACTGGGCCTCGGTCCGGTTCACGTCATAGAGGGTCTGCAACTCGGCCACCTGTCCCCGGCACAGGTCACCGATCGTCCTGGCCAACAGGCCCGCCACCTCGGTTCCGAGGCTGGCTGCGATCTCCGATGCCTTGGCCAGGAGGAAGTCGCCGGCCACGATGGCCCGCAGATTGCCCCAGCGGGCATTGACGCTGACGACCTGGCGACGGATCTCGGCCTCATCCATCACGTCGTCGTGGTATAGCGACCCAACCTGGACCAGTTCGACCGCAACTCCGCCTCGGATGACCTCGTCGTCTACCACCTCACCGTCGGCTAGGCCGGTGGCGGCCGAGGCTGCGGTGAAAAGGGGCCGCTGGCGCTTGCCTCCGGCCTTGATGAGGTGGGAGGCGATCTCCGAGAGATACTCGTCGCCGTCGATCCGGACCGTGTCGAGCAGGCACGTTTCGATGCGAGAGGCGTTGAGATCGGCGTTTGGTAGCGCTGACAGGGGATTCGTAGCCACTCGTACAAGGTAGAGGACAGGTTGGGGGTTCGGGTCAACTCGGCCCTTGCTGGTCGTTCAAAGTCCAAGCACCAACGCCGACCCCGATCAAGCCTGTTACCAGATCACCTGCTTCCACAAGCACCTGACGTGGGCCCACTATGTCGCGCCGATCTTGGGTCGAACGGTACCCTGATAGCGCTGACTCGATGTGAAGGGGTTAGATTTGGCCCTCCAGACCCGCCGCTTCCTGCCGAAGGGGAGTCAGCGGGTGTACGCCCCCGTCGAGAACACCGATGTCAATACTTGTAGGCTGACCAATACTTCTCCTCAGGACCCTTTCTGGAGGACTCCATGTTCGAACGCTTTACCGATCGTGCCCGCCGGGTTGTGGTGCTTGCCCAAGAAGAAGCTCGGTTGTTGAATCACAACTACATCGGTACCGAGCACATCCTTCTCGGCTTGATTCATGAGGGTGAAGGCGTCGCCGCCAAGGCCCTTGAATCACTGTCGATCTCCCTCGAAGCGGTACGCAGCCAGGTCGAGGACATCATCGGTCAGGGTGGCTCGTCACCGAGCGGCCATATCCCCTTCACGCCGCGGGCCAAGAAGGTACTGGAGCTCTCCCTGCGAGAGGCGCTCCAGCTGGGTCACAATTACATCGGTACCGAGCACATCCTTCTCGGCCTGATCCGTGAGGGCGAGGGTGTCGCCGCTCAGGTGCTGGTCAAGCTGGGGGCCGATCTGTCACGGGTCCGGCAGCAGGTGATCCAGCTCCTCTCCGGCTACTCCGGCCCCACTGGCTCGGGCAATGCTCCGGCCGAAGGTGGGGGCAAGGCCGGCGCCACTAGCGGTGGAGGTAGCCCGGACGCTCCGTCCGGGTCGCTGATCCTCGACCAGTTCGGTCGCAATCTCACCCAGTTGGCGCGGGAGAAGAAGCTCGATCCCGTCATCGGACGGGCCCGAGAAGCCGAACGAGTCATGCAGGTCCTCAGCCGGCGGACGAAGAACAACCCCGTCCTCATCGGTGAACCCGGTGTCGGCAAGACGGCCATCGTCGAGGGCCTGGCTCAGCAGATTGCCGATGATGATGTGCCGGACACTCTCCGGGGCAAGCAGCTCTACACCCTCGACCTCGGTGCCCTCGTCGCCGGTAGCCGCTACCGCGGTGATTTCGAGGAACGACTCAAGAAAGTCTTGAAGGAGATCAAGACTCGGGGCGACATCATCCTGTTCATCGACGAGCTCCACACTCTGGTGGGAGCGGGTGCGGCCGAAGGCGCTATTGACGCCGCCAGCATCCTCAAGCCGATGTTGGCTCGTGGTGAGCTCCAGACCATTGGTGCCACCACTCTCGACGAGTATCGCAAGCACCTGGAGAAGGACGCAGCCCTGGAGCGGCGCTTCCAGCCGATCAAGGTCGAAGAGCCAACCGTCGAGCACACAATCGAGATCCTCAAGGGTCTCCGCGACCGATACGAGAGCCACCACCGGGTCACTATCACCGACCAGGCCCTCGTCGCCGCGGCCAACCTGGCCGACCGCTACATCTCCGACCGCCATCTCCCGGACAAGGCCATCGACCTGATCGACGAGGCCGGTTCCCGGCTTCGCATCAAGCGAATGGCCACCCCGCCAGCATTCAAAGAGCTCGAGAACGAGATCGCCGAGGTCGTATCCAAGAAGAAGGAAGCCGTCGAGGCCCAGAACTTCGAAGAGGCCGGCCGCCTGCGTGACTCCGAGAAGGACCTCCTCTCCAAGCGGGAAGAAATGGAGACCGAGATCAAGGCCTCCGGGGTCGATCTGTTCGATGAGGTCAACGAGGAATCTATCGCCGAGGTCCTGTCGATCTGGACCGGAATACCCGTCTACAAGCTCACTGAGGAGGAGACCGAGAAGCTCCTCCGCATGGAAGACGAACTGCACAAGCGGGTCATCGGCCAACAGGATGCAATCCGGGCCGTGTCCCAGTCGATCCGCCGCACCCGGGCTGGCCTGAAGGACCCCAAGCGCCCGTCAGGCTCGTTCATCTTCCTCGGCCCAACTGGTGTCGGCAAGACCGAGCTCGCACGAACCCTGTCGGACTTCCTGTTCGGCGACGACAGCGCCATGATCACCCTCGACATGTCCGAGTACATGGAGAAACACACGGTCAGCCGACTGGTTGGTTCACCTCCGGGCTATGTGGGCTATGAGGAAGGCGGGCAGCTGACCGAAGCCGTTCGTCGCAAGCCATTCTCAGTCGTTCTGTTCGACGAGATCGAGAAGGCGCACCCCGACGTGTTCAACGCCCTCCTCCAGATCCTGGAAGAGGGGCGTCTCACCGACAGCCAGGGTCGGTCGGTCGACTTCCGAAACACCGTACTGATCATGACCTCAAACCTTGGTACCCAGGATCTGCGGAAGTCGACCCTCGGGTTCGCCAAGAACGACGAGGCCGTCAGCTACGAGCGGATGAAGGAGAAGGTCCACGATGCGCTCAAGCAGCACTTCCGCCCTGAGTTCCTAAACCGGATCGACGAGACGATCGTCTTCCACGAGCTCAGCCGTGAGGAAGTCACCGAGATCGTCGACCTGATGATCAAGCGGGTCGTTGGCCAGCTCGAAGGTCAGGGCATCGGCATGGAGCTCACCGTCGAAGCCAAGCACTTCTTGGCCGACAAGGGCTACGACCCGACGATGGGTGCCCGGCCGCTGCGCCGAGCCATCCAGCGCAGCATCGAAGATACCCTCTCCGAGAAACTCCTGTACAAGGAGTTCAGGGCCGGCCAGATCATCGTCGTCGATGTCGTGACCAACGACGATGGGGAAGAGGACTTGAGCTTCACCGCCCACGAAGGCTTCCAGCCCCCCTCGACGCCAGAACTGGCCGAAGCCGAAGAATAGGTGTGCCCTTCGGGCACCTGGAGTTTGACCTGCGGTCAAACGTCCCTGGCTGGGAGGCGGGGACCAGCAATCGATCATCCTCGCCAGTGGGGGTGTGCCCTTTGGGCACCTGGAGTTTGACCTGCGGTCAAACGTCCCTGGCTGAGAGGCGAGCACCAACAACCGATCATCCTCCCCACTAGGGTTGGGCGGTGTTTGGCGTTCGGCCTCTGGTCTCACTAGCCGGGTTTCGGCCCTGCCGAAGCGTGGCGAGCGCATCCAAGCGCGTTCGAGGGTGGAGACAGTGGGCCTTTCTTCTGGTCGTGGTGGGGTTCGCTTCGGCCTGTCAGGCCGACTTCGACATCGTGGTCACGGTCAACGAGGACGGGTCGGGGCTGGTCGAGACCACGACTGAGATCGACGCCGAGGCGACTGATGGCCTGCTCGATCCCGACACGTCCGGGTTGCTACTGGCCGACCTGGCCCAGAGCGGTTGGGTGATCGAACGCCCTGAGCAGACCAGCGGGGGATCGACTGTCATCACCGCCAGCAAGGAGTTCGGGACGGCCTCCCAGTTCGCCGAAGTCATGGCGGAGCTGACGGGCAACGATGGCCCTATCCGCGACTTTCATCTGATCAGAGAGAAGAGCTTTGCCCGGGTCGAGTACGAAATCACTGGAACCATCGATACCTCGGTTGATCTGGACACTTTCGCTGACCAGGAGTTGGAGCAGGCCCTCGGTCAGTCCCTCTCGGCTGTTGCCGCCCGTTATGGGGCGGCCGAGGAGCACGTCAACTTTCGCATGGAGATCGTCCTCCCCGGCGAGATCCAGAGCGAAGCACCCACTGGTCTGATGGATTCCGAGGCTGGCCTGCTTCGCTCGGAGTGGAAAGCCTCGTTGGCCGATGACGATGTGGTGCCTGTCGTCTTGTCGTCGGCCACCAGAGAGGTGTCTGCCTTGGTCCTGCGGGGGGTTGCAGTGGTAGCCGGGGTGTTGGCTCTGCTCTTCGCCTTCGCCCAGGTCCTGCGGATCCTGCTACCTGACCGGCGGCGGCGCCCAGGCCGGCGGCGTCCCCCGACCCCACCCGACAAGCCGGCCCCCACTATGGCTGGGGCCGGTGCTACCGGAGACGAGGAACCGCCCGAAGCCGAGAACGAGTACCGGGTAGTCGCCCTCGATGCCATGGGAGTCCTGTATCGGGAAGGTAACGACATCCAGACCCTTCTGATCCCCTTCGCTCGGCAGCGGGGGGCGACCGCCAGCGACGAGGAGATAGTGGCCAAAGCCCAGACTCTGACCCTTGGGCGGATGACAACCGGCCAATTCTGGACTGCTATTGGTGTTCGGGGTGAGGCTGCCGAGCTCGACGCCAACTATTTGAGCCTTCATCAGCTCACTCCAGGGGTGATCAAATACCTGCGGTCCCTCCGTGACAACGGGATCCGTAGTGCCTGCATCACCAACGATTCGGCCGCTTGGGCTGCTGGGTTGAAGACCCAGCATGATCTCGAAGGACTGATCGACCCATGGGTGGTCAGCGGCATAATCGGAGTTCGCAAGCCGGACCGCCCGATCTATGAGGTACTTCGCCGTCTCACCGGCGAGCCACCCTCGGCTATCCAGATCATCGATGACAATCTCGACCTGCTCGACGCCGCCCGCGAACTTGGATTTGCTACCGCCTGGTTCAACCCAGACGGGGTCCTCGAAGACACCCGCGGCCACCCCCTGATCCGCCGCTTCGACGTCGGCGAGGAGGAACCAGCCGACCTCGAAGCTCCCTAAGGGACTGGGCGGCTAGGGACTACGAGCGGTACTTGAAGAACGAGCAGCGGTTGTCGCCGGCGTCGGTGAACCAGGCCCTCGCCGGGATCGACAGTCTGTATCGGTCCCGCTCGCAGGGCCGACCGGACGCGGAACGTGAGTGTTGGGTATGTGATCGAGTGCCTGGTGGCTGATGCCGACCTGGATGGCGTCTCGGCCCATGTGTTGGGTCACACCTTCGTGACGAACCTCGTCCGTTCCGGGCATGACGTCCTGCTGGTCGCGGAACTGGCCGGGCATCGACGTCTCGACACGACCCGTCGTTACAGCCTCCCCTCAGAAGCTGATCGAGCAGCTGCGGTCGAGGCGGTGCTGATAGAACCGTGACTGGGGTCTGCTCGTTTTTGGACAGAATGTTGCATCTGGCGACGCACAGCGTGGTTGAACTGCTCAGGCAGCGACACTGAGAGGACGAATCTGACCTTCGTCGGCTTCTGACCCTCGCTTGGTGAGCCCCACGTACACGATCGACCGAATTGGAGCACTATGAGTCCGACGAGGTGACCCAACCAGCGCAACAGCCAGCCGATACGGTCACCCTCCGTCCACGTGTCGTCGAGTCCGCCACTGCCCGTGAGCCGAAAGGCAACATCTTGTCCGAAAACGAGCAGACCTCTACTACATGGCTGAGTACGACTTGGCCGATCGTGGCCGATTGAAACCCGGTCGATGAGCACAGACCCGTCCCGCCCAAATGTCTTGTGGGTGTCCTTCGAGGACACCAACCCGTTCTACGGGTGCTATGGCGATCCGGTCGCCAGAACACCGTCGGTCGACCGGCTGGCCGAGGAAGGTACGCGGTTTCCGTTGGCGTTCTCCACCGCTGGTGTCTGTGCACCGGCTCGTTCGGCAGTGATCACAGGCATGTATCCGATCTCGATCGGGACCCACCATATGCGCACGACGCATCAGAACCCGAACGTGCCGGAGTTGCCGACGCCGTACTCGGCGCTGCTCCCGCCACATGTGAAGTGTTTCACCGAGTACCTCCGAGCTGGTGGTTGGTATTGCACCAACAACGCGAAGACGGACTACCAGTTCGAGACGCCCCGTAGCGCCTGGGACGACTGCTCCGAGACGGCGCACTGGCGCAATCGCCCCGATCTCGACCAGCCCTTCTTCGCGGTGTTCAACCCGACGAACACTCATGAGAGCGGCATGTGGCCGGGAATGGTGGACGAGGTCACCTTCGATCCAGCCGATGTGTCGGTGCCTCCTACCTTTCCCGACACCCCAAAGGTGCGTGAGGCACTCGCCCAGATGTACACCCAGATCGAGATCGCCGATCAGCGCCTGGCCGAGCTGCTCGACGAGCTCGATGAAGACGGCCTCACCGACAACACAATCGTCGTGCACTGGTCGGACCATGGTCCTCTGCCCCGAGGGAAGCGTTGGCCCTATGACTCCGGTATCCATATGCCGATGATCGTTCGCTGGCCTGGCCACATAACGCCGCGTCATGTCGATGATCGTCTCGTGTCCACCATGGATCTCGGACCGAGCATGCTCTCAGCCTGCGGCGTTGCGATCCCCGCACATATGCACGGGCAGGCATTTCTCGGCGGTGCCGCCGGCATCCCTCGGGCCTATGTGCATGCCTCGCGCGACCGCCACGACAGTGCATACGATCGCGTCCGGGCGGTCCGAGACCGGCGCTGGAAGTACCTACGCAACTACTACCCGCAGCAGCCCTACGTCAGCTGGATCCCTTTCCGCAATGCGCACCCGATCATGCAAGAGCTTCTCCGCCTGCATGTGCTCGGCGAGCTCGATGGGGTTCCGGCCCAGTTCATGGCCGACACGCGACCAGTCGAGGAACTGTACGACTGTGAGTCCGACCCTCACGAGACGGTGAACCTCGCGTCCGACCCGGCTCATCACCAAACCCTCGAGCGCCTTCGAGTCGAGTGTGACGAGTGGCTCGCCGACGTTGGTGATCTCGGAGCAATCGCCGAAGCCGAGATGGTGGCGACCTGGTACCCCGACGGCACACCTGTGGTGCCGCCGACCCTCTTCATCCCCATCACGCCGACCGACCCCGGTACAGCACCGGTAGAGGGAACCGTTGAGCTCGAAGGCCCAGCGTTGATCCAGCTCCACAACGGGGCTCAGGGGGCCTCGATCGAGTATCGCATCGACGACGACGAGCACTGGCGCCTCTACACGGGCCCGATCCGGCTCCCGAACGGTTCGGACACCACGATCCACGCCCACTCCGACCGGATCGGACACAGCCCGAGCCCTGAAACATCTATACGTGTACGCGTCACCCAACCACCAGGCGGCAAGGAACCGTCTTGACCAGCGCCAGCGCTTCGTCACCCCCTCCTGACATCGAGGCACTCATCGAGGAGCTCACCCTCGACGAGAAGTGCACAATGCTGGTCGGTCAGGGCCGCTGGGTCGTACCGGGATGTGAGCGCCTCGGGATCCCCGAATGGTGTGTGAGTGACGGACCGGTCGGAGTCCGAGGACGACACATCGGACCGGGACTGTTGATTCCCGGCCCTTCAGCGCTCGCCGCTACCTGGAACGTCGATCTCGTCGCGGCACTCGGCGAGGCCCTGGGCATCGAGTGCAACGACCGCCGGGTAGACCTGCTGCTGGCGCCAACGGTCAACCTCCACCGGTCACCACGAGGAGGTCGCCACTTCGAGTCCTACAGCGAGGACCCTGAGCTGAGCTCGAGGATCTGTGTGGCCTACATCAACGGGGTGCAGGGCACAGGGGTGGGAGCGTGTGTCAAACACTTCATCGCCAATGACCAGGAGTACGAGCGTTTCACGATCAATGTAGAGGTCGACGAACGGAGCCTTCGCGAGATCTATCTCCCGCCGTTCGAGGCGGCCGTCAAGGAAGCGGGCGTCCGCTCGGTCATGGGGGCGTACAGTTTCGTCAACGGCCATCACGGCTGCGCCCAACCTGATCTCATCGTCGAGCTACTCAAGACGGAGTGGGGCTTCGACGGCTTCGTCGTATCCGATTGGATCGCGATCAAGGAGACCGTGGCCCCCGCATTGCATGGCCTCGATCTCGAGATGCCCGGCCCGGGGGTCTGGTGGGGCGAAGGCAAGCTCGCAGCGGCGGTGCGGGTCGGTGACGTTGCGGAGTCGCTGATCGACGACAAGGTGCGACGTATTCTCGGGTTCCTCGAATGGGCAGGCCGTCTGGGGACCCCGACCGACCACGACGAGACGAGCATCGAACGTCCCGAGCATCGGACTCTGTCGAGACGGGCGGCGACAGAATCGATGGTGTTGATCAAGAACGAGGCAAACGTCCTGCCGCTAGCTGACGACAATCGCACGATTGCTCTCATCGGCCCGGGCGTGGAATCGACTGCACTTCTAGGAGGCGGCTCCGCCAGCCTCGTTCCCCATCGAACGACCACTGTCGCCGCCGCGATGGCAGACCGGCTCGGTGACCGAATCGTCGGTATGGCGGAGGGCATCAGCTTGCGCCGATCGGTCGAGTCCGTCCCGGCCGAGCACCTGACCGAGCCGGGAGTGACCTTTGAGCTGTTCGACGGTATGGACCTCGACGGCCTACTCATCGACACCGTCACGGCACCTCGCCCGTTCATGGTCTGGAACGACAGGAACTTCCCCATCGTTGGCAAGGGTCTTTCGGTGCGAGTCAGCTTCGACTACGTCGCACAAGAGGCGGGCACACACAAGCTGTGTGCCTACGGCTTCGGGCACGCTCGCCTGTTCGTCGACGACACTCTCGTCGCTGACAACTCGGTGGAGGGTTTCTCGGGTGGTGTCTGGCATCGAGGAGGCGCTGGGTCCATGGACCTCGAGGCCGGACACACCTACCGGATGCGACTGGATTGTGTCCCGCGCAAGACTGGGCAGCGGATCTGCACCGTCGATGTGGGAATCGAACCCGTCCGCGACGTAGCGGGCCAATCGATAGCCGAGGCCGTTGCCCTTGCCGTCTCCGCCGATGTGGCCGTGGTGGTCGTCGGATCCTCCTCTGAGTGGGAGTCTGAAGGATCTGACCGCGCCTCGATCGATCTCCCCAACCGCCAGGACGAGCTGGTCGAGCGAGTCGTCGCCGCCAACGCGAACACGGTTGTCGTTCTCAACTGCGGTGCGCCCATGAACCTCAGCTGGCTCGACGATGTGGCTGCGGCGATTCTTGCCTGGTATCCCGGCCAAGAAGGCGGCGAGGCCATCGCCGATGTTCTTGTCGGCGACTCCGAACCGTCGGGCCGGATGCCGACAACATGGGCCCGGGACGAACGCGACACACCGTCATTCCTCAACTACCCCGGCGAGGCGGGAACTGTGCGCTACGGCGAAGGGACCTTCGTCGGCTACCGGTGGTACGACGCCCGAGCCATCGAGCCCCGGATCCCATTCGGCCATGGCGGTTCCTACACCACAATCGAGTGGGGTGACCCTG
>JAAETV010000570.1 GCA_024227975.1 Actinomycetes bacterium | reverse complement strand
GACCTTCTCGGGCCATTCGACGGTGTCGAGGTCGTCTAGCAGTTCCTGGGCGTAGGCCGTGATGCGGTAGAACCACTGCTCCATATTGCGGCGCTCGACGAGGTCGCCGGACCGGTCACAGGTGCCGTCGTTGTTGACCTGCTCATTGGCCAGCACTGTCTGGCAGCCGGGACACCAGTTGACGGGGGACTCGGCCCGGTAGACCAGGCCAGCCTCATAGAACTTGAGGAAGATCCATTGGGACCACTTGATATAGGAAGGGTCGTGGCTGCGGACCATGCGGCGCCAGTCGTAGCTGGCCCCGATCCGCTTCAGTGAGCTGGAGAGCTGTTCGACTCGTTCCTCGGTGTAGACGCGGGGGTGGGTGCCGGTCTGGATGGCGGCGTTTTCGGCTGGTAGGCCGAAGCTGTCGAAGCCGATGGGGGAGAGGACGGCGTCGCCCTGCATCGTCCGGTAGCGGGTGAGGAGGTCTCCGTAGGTGTAGTTGCGGACGTGGCCCTGGTGGGCGGGGCCGCTGGGGTACGGGTACATCGACAAGACGTAGAAGGGATTGCGGGGATCGTCGTTGTCAACCTCGTAGGTGCCCTCGTCGAGCCAGCGCTGCTGCCAGCGGGGTTCGATATCCGTCGGCTCGTAGCGAAGGGCTTCATGGGCGGGACTATCAGCCATGATCAAAGG
>JAAETV010000569.1 GCA_024227975.1 Actinomycetes bacterium | reverse complement strand
GTGTGCCTCGCCAAAACTATGTCCACTCTTAGAATCAGCGACTAACCAGCATCAATGCTCGGCGCCGAGGTTTGCCACAAGCCGCCCCAAAAGCGGTGCCGGGTACCTAAACGAGCGGCTTCTCTCGCCGTGGTAGTGCTCGACGTACTTCTGAACAGGGAAGCGCAGATGCCTCTCATCGAGCACCGGCGAATCCAGACCTCCTGACCTACCCCTCTTCGGAAATGTCCGATTGAGCCTCGCCTGAGGTGTCCCGAGGACCTGGGAAGGCCAGGCTCCGGTGTGGTTCTGGCTTGATTGCGAACCGCATCCGGAGTTTGGTGCCGGGGAACCAGGTGGCGGTCGCGCTGAGTTCTTCGCAGACGGCGGCGATCGCTGCCGTCTTGTGGGGGGAGCTGAGTGGGTCGATGGACACGAGCAGCTCGGCGTCGGTTACTTCAAGGTCACCGACGGCCGAGAGAGCGCTTTGGATCAGGGTACGTCCCTCCTGTTCGGTGCGGCGGTAGTGGGGTGACAGGAGCCGAAGAAGATCACCTTCCGCTTGGTATGCGACCATCTTGAGGATGTCGGTGAGGTGCTTGCGCTCCACCGACAGCTTGATGACATCCGCTTCGACGACCTCCTGGACCGGGACACGCACGGGGATGGTCGCGCGTTGTTTCTCGAGTTCGGTGACTCGCCTCATCGCTGTGCGGACCCTGGCGGAAATTGCGGCGTTGGCGATTTTGAATCCGCGCATCGTGCGCCGCAGACCCTCGCGGTTCTCAAGAGCAGCGAGCCCGAGGTGGGCTTGGAGCTGCTCGAGATGCGCGTTGGCTTTGCGCAGCTCTGCGTTGATCTTGCTACGCTCGGGGTTCGGGACATCGCGGGTGGCGTCTGCCGGTTCGGTGCCGTAGTCCACCAGTGCGTCGAGTGCGAATTCCTCACGCAGGTATTTGAAGAAGTTTTCCTGCCTCCAGCGATCGAACATGCGGTAGGCGACCTCGATGGTGGAGAGGTCCCGGCGGGAGGTGATGATGGACGTCTGGTGGCCGTTGTCGCTGAGGCGGGTGACCTGTCGCAGGAACACTCGCTTGCGCTTCTTCTTCCGGCCATACTCGAGGTAGATACGCTGATCGGCGAGGAGGTACTCGAGCTCCCGCCCGTTGATCGTGTCCTTGATGTGCTCGAACTTGCTCAACGGCACCGGGCGGAAGGGGGCCTTACGGTACGTGAGGATGTCGAACTTGTCGGCAATGAGCTTCGCAAACAGCTTCGGGCTCCACCCCCCGCGGTCGAAAACGACGGTGAGTCGTCGGTCTCCGAGCAGCTTCCGTACCTCTTCGAGAATGAGGGGGAGCATCGTCGCGAGCCCTTTGTTGGCCTCGGTGGGGACCACGAAGAGGGGCTCGCTCTCGGCATCGTTGACCCAGTAGTCTGTGGTGGCCGGCATCGCGATCCGCATCCGTGACACGTGCGTCTTGGGAATCTCTCGGCCACCGTGGTAGGCGCGCACGTGCCCGTCCACGTAGAGGAAGCCCATGGCATGCCCCCTCGCGGCGACACGGCGCTGAGCAAGGGCGCGGCCAAAATCGGTAGCCAGGCCAAGCGCTGCGAGCCGAGCGAGCTTGCTGCGCAAGGTCTTTACCTCCGGTGCTCGGTCGAGCCCGAGAATCTGACCAAGATGCCGAGGTGAGCGTTCCTTGAGCCCTTCGGGGCGCTTGACTCGCAACAGCGCCATCAGCAGCAGGGTCACCATGGTGGTGCGCAGCCCGTAGAAGGCCGGCCCGATGCTGCCGTACATCTCGCGCGCGATGGAAAGCACGCCGCTGTCCACCAAGGCGGGAATTGCCAGCAGAACACCGACGCCAGGGATCTGGGTCGCCGCTGCGAAGATCGGCGCCGCGTCATCGAGGAGTCCCAGCCTCGCCTGGAGCCTGTCACCGGCACGATCAGCCGGATCGAGGTCCAGCGAGAAGGGAACCCGATCTTGGTCGGGCGCCGAAGCGGACAGTTTTGGGTCCGCAGCCGCTTGCCCTCCATCGCCCTCAGGATTGTGCGTAAGATACGCAGCCATCGGGGTGACATCGACCTGCTGCTCATCGAAAGCGGACAGTTTTGGGTCCGCACTCTCGAAGGGCATCGTGATCTGTTCTGCCGGCCGTTTCTTCCAGCCCAGGCGCTTGGCGAGCTTACGAACGGCCTTCTCATCGATGCCCAGCCGCCGGCCAATCTCGCGATTCGATACGCCCTTGGCCTTCCAGGCGTTGACGGCATCCAGGCGGCCCTGCGGTACCCGAGACCGACCCCGTGGAAAACCGCGCGGCCGGCCCAGAGCAGCCAGTCCACCCTCCTCGAAGCGGCGCTGGTGCCGACGCACAGTCCGCACATCACATGCGAACGCATGGGCAACCTCGCGCTGCTGTGCCCAGCCCATATCAACGAGGCTCACCATCGCGTGGGCCTCGCCTACCCTGTCGCTGGCAGCGAAGTGAGCGAGCGGCATGCCGCAGACGATCACCACCCGATAGCTGCCCCTCTGCTGGAGGCGGCAACGGTCGTTGATGACCACGACCCCATCGGGAAACCCGGCGTGGTCAGGAAACAGGACGGGGTCGTCGGTCGTCGGTGCCATGCCCGATCATGCCTCGGCACCG
>JAAETV010000568.1 GCA_024227975.1 Actinomycetes bacterium | reverse complement strand
TGAATTCGACCCGGTCGACGCCAGTGGCACACCGGCCGTCGGGTCGAATCCCTGCCAGCCCACCCCCGGGAAGTAGACCTCGGCCCAGGCGTGGGCGTCGGTCCCTCGTGACACCCACTGGTCGCTCGACGCCTCATAGCTGCCTGGCACGTAGCCGACGACGAGGCGAGCAGGGATGCCCAATGAGCGAAGCATGACAACCATGGCACTTCCGATCTGCTCACAGAACCCTTGGTGCGATTCGAATAGGAGGTGGTGGACGGCATCAGCTCCCGGTTTCAGCCGATCGATCTCTCGGGTGTAGGTGATGTTCGCGTCCATCCAGTCCTCGATGGAACGAACCTTGTCGTAGGTGGTCGGAGCATCGGCCGTTATGGAACGGGCCAGCTCCGCCACCTGGGGAACGATGGTGTCCTCGACGGCAAAGTCGGTCATCACGGCCAAGGTCGGAGGTAGGAGACGAGGGTCGGCTCGGCGCAGATCGTCCTCGGTGGCAGCCACGATCGAGCTCTCGACGGTCCAGGTTGCGCCAGCCCCCAGCGACTCGACCCGCACCGAGCCATCGGCCCCCAAGACGGCTTCACGGCCAGTGGTCCATAGTGATGAGATCTGCCATCCACCAAGCAACACATCGAGTCCGGAGCGCTCCAGCTGAAAGCGCTGGGTCACCCTGGTTGGAGGAGGTAGTTCGGCGGCCACCACGACCGCCTGCTCGGCCTCATCGATCACTGCCGCGGGGAGGCTCACACCAGGGTCGAACCAGTTGACGACCCGAGTCTCGACCGACGATGTCCAATGACGGCCGTCCCACTGATCGTAGGTGGTTCCTCGCCAGTAGAGAGGGCGATCAGCCCGGACCCGGAGGACGATCTCATCACTCAGCGACACAGGAGAACCGGTGTCGAGGCCCCCGGCCAGGCCGGGATACTGGTCGATAGCAGGTCCCGACGGGTCACCAGCCAAGGATGGTTGGGCCAAGAAGTCAGGCCAGGCCCGATCAAGGGTTCCGGCCAAGACCACGGCTGAGGGAGCGAGGATGAGAGCGAAGGCAACCCCGGGCCCGGCCTGTTTCCGGATCGAGACCAGGGGTCGCCGCCGTTCCTGGGGGGGGCGGCCGAGCTGGGGCCCGGAGTCAGCCCAATGGACATGAGCCCCGAGAATCATGGTGACGACGACCAGGATGACCCACCCCACGAGGATGGTGTGGGGGACCGGAACCCCCGAGCGGAGGGCAATGGTCATGATGGGCAGACCGAGGGCGGGAACGGCCCGACCCATGCCGGCCTGGTTGAAACAGGCAAACCCGATCAGAGCAAGGGCGACGAGATCGACGATGATCCACAGCCCCGAGATCGGAGCCAGCGTCACCACCAGTACCGCCGGGCCCACGATCCTGGCCGCCAAGCGGTCATAGTCCGGGATGGCCGAGGCGACCAGAATGCCGAAGCCGAATACAGCCAGAATCAGGATTCGCTGTACCGACGACAAGGGGAGGAGCAACGACGTCAGGCAGATGGCCGTGATACCGGTCAGCCGGTGGATCAGCTGGGCGAGTGCCACACCAGCCCCTTCGGCGTGGCCACCAGACAATCCGTGACTCCGCCGATCTTCGGCACCGAAGCTGTCGGGTCAGCCACGACCCGGGCCAGCCGAGCAGCTAGATCATCCCGACCGGCGAGGGGGGCCGTAACGATCCGACTGGGGTCACCAGCCTCGATGGTCACCAGACGAACCTGGTAGCCGGCCGCCATCACCTTTTCCAGTCCGCTTCGGGCCCGGCCGAGCAAGATCTCGACATCAACGTCGGCGCCGAAGAGGCTGGTATCGATGACAACATCGATGTCGACCCCGGATTGGTGCATGCGACGATCGCGCACGACCAGGAAGCCGGTACGAGCGACGGCAGGCCAGTGCACGTCTCGCTGGGTATCGCCGACGACATAGGGGCGGAGACCAACGGGGTCGTCACCTCCGTGGGCATCTAGACGATGGCGGCCCATCAGGGAATCTGGGATCGACGCAGGCAAGGGCCGAGGAGCGACACTGATAGGCGCCGCGAGGCCAACCTCGATGGTGCGGACACAGGCGGTCAACCCGAAGGGGGCCGAGGTCTGGAGACGGACCTGGAGCCGATCGAGTACTCCCCGTTCCTCGATTCGAAGTACCACCTCGCCCTGTGCTGGCCCTACAACCGGAACCCAGGCTCGCTCGGCATGATCCACGTTGACGGCACACTCGAGGGGCCGGCCGCTATCGAGGGTGAGGCTGATATCGAATGGATCGCCGGCGGTCACCGTTGTCGGCCCGACCGCCGTGATCGTCAGGTCACCCATTTGGCGCCGGGCCAGGATGGCGTTGACGGCCAGCAGCAGGCCGGCTCCGGTGCTGATGACGCCGAACAGTCGCTGACCCGAGACGCCGGCGATGATCAGGCCGGGGACGAAGAGGCTGAGTACACCGGCTCCAGTCGGGGTCAGCACATAACGACGTTGGGTCACGACGCAGGTCGGTCAGGTACGTTCAGCTCCTCAACCGCAGACCGCACACTGATGTGGTGGGCATCGATCCGCTCCCCCTCCCCCGCCAAGCGGTGAGCCAAGCATGGGACGGCCAGGGTCTTGAGGTCGTCCGGCACCACGAAGCTTCGACCATCGAGCAGAGCTAGGGCCTGGGCCAAGGTCACCATGGATTGGGCGGCCCTCGTACTCAAATGGCCAGCCGGGCGTAGGGCGTCACAGATGTCGAGTACGTAGTCGACGAGGGGCTCAGCCAGATGAACCCGGGCCACGACCGTCCGGAGCTCGGGCATGAGATCGGCAGGTAGAACCGATTTCAGCTGATCCGCGGCCTGCACGCCCCCACCGCCCCTGAGAAGGAGGCGCTCGGTCTCACGGTCAACAGAACCGAGACCCAGGGCGGCCCCGAATCGGTCTAGCTGGCCGATTGTGAGGGGGAACGTGCCAGCCGATCCCGTCGGGTTCATGGTGGCCACGACCATGAACGGGACCGGAACGGGCCTGGTCACCCCATCAACGGTCACAGAACCCTCAGCCATGGCTTCGAGCAGGGCCGACTGGCTGCGGGGAGTGATCCGATTCAGCTCGTCGACGAGTACGACATTGGCCATGAGCGGCCCGGGCCGAAAGACCCAGAGTCCGTCGGTCTGGTTGAAGATCGAGGAACCGGTCACGTCAGTGGGAAGAAGATCCGGAGTCCCCTGGATACGACCGAAGACTCCGTCGACCACTCGAGCCAGAGCCGTACCCAGGCTCGTCTTGCCTACACCGGGTAGGTCGTTCAGCAGCAGGTGCTCGCCGGAAATGAGGGCTGCTGTCGCCATACGCACTTGGGCTGGCTTGCCCAGTAGCACCGAGCCGATCCCACTCTCGATGGCGCGGATCGCGGCGATGATGCGCTGGTCAATCTCGACGCTCGCGGTGACACTCATCAGGTGAGTTGTCGACCTGAGCAATGGGGCGCTTGAGTAAGTCGGAAGGAGGAGTGTCTAGCAGGAGTGGGTCCAGGGATGGCAACGGCGCCACCGGCGGCGCCAAACACGGAGGTGGTGAGGCCCAGAACGACGAACCCGAACGCGATAGTGGCGTTCACGAATTGCGACTACTCGCCGGTTGCGTCCGATTCCAGCTCATAGTCGAGCCGATCTGGATTCTCTTCGATGTATTCCTCAGAGTGCTTCACCAGGATCTGGTGGGACCGGAAGACCTGACCTTGCCAGTGTCCCTCAACGACGACCTTCTCCCCGATTGCGAACAGGCTCGATGGCTCATCGCCAGTGTGGCGGACCGATACCGTCTCGCCGTTGAACGAGACGTCGAACAGTAGGGCGCCAATGTCGTCGACCCCATCTTCGGAGACCACAGTGCCCTGCATGCGGAAGTTGCGGTCACCGAGCTCAGCTCGTTGCTCGACCGCCTCGTCGACGTTGAGGAAGAAGACTCGGGCACTGGTGATGGCCTGGAAGAGCACGAAGCCGAGCACCAGCACGAGGATGCTCATGACTGCGATGTTTCGGATCGATCGCTTGCGGGGCGACGAGGAAGAGCCCTCGTCGGCTGGACCCCGGGGGCTGAGATCGAGATCAGTCATGGAAGCGCCTTCGTTCCGGAGGGATCCGCTTGGAGAGAGACTGGCCCTTGCGGATGAGGGCGACGCTGTAGACGAGCAAACCGGCCGCGACGACGCCGTATCCGGCGATGACGAACTCCCAGTGCATCAGTCCTTCCTCCCTAGCAGGCCAGTGGCATCAGTCTCGGCTCGCCGTTCAGCCAAGGCTCGGGCCAGGCCGAGCTCGTCGACCTGGTAGCTGAGCCACGCGACCCGAAAGCGGTGAATCAGAAGCCAAGCGAAGATGGCCAGGAAGGTCACCAACCCGATGAGCAGCGAGAACAGGATCATCCCCTTGATCTGGGTATCAGCTCCCAGGGACTCACCCTGGTGGAGGCCCCGCCACCACTTGACCGAGTAGTGAACGATGACGACGTTCAAGAAGCTGACAATGCCGAGAACCGCAGCCCGGCGGGAGCGGACATCGGGGGGTAGTTCGAGGCGACGGACGGCGAGGTAGCCGATGTACATGACGAACATGACGGTGGTGCTGGTCAGGCGGGGGTCCCACTGCCAATAGACACCCCAGGTCGGCTTTCCCCACAAGGCCCCGGTTATCAGGAGCAAGGCACAGAACAGGACCCCGATCTCAGCCGCAGCCGATGCGAGCAGGTCCCAGAACCTGGAGCCGTTGCGGAGGTAGATGATGGAGCCGACCATGGTGATGAAAAAGCCGAGGTAGGCGGCGGCCACCGTTGGGAGGTGGATATAGAGAAGTCGGGCGGCGTCGCCCTGGGTTTCTTCGGGACCTGATATCACGAGCCCGAACAGAAGCGTCATCCCCACCCCGACCAAGGCCAGAGCCCCGATCCAGCGGGTAGCCGGCGACCCGGTGTTGGCCGGTGCAGGAGCCCTCGGCTCAGGAGTTGCAGGTGTAGTGGAAGATGTAGTCACGACTCCTCCAGCAGCGGACCGAAAGCGAGCATCCCAACCCCCAGGTATAGCAGAGCGAAAACGGCCAACAACATGGCCCACGACCAGCCCAGGACTCCTGGGTCTGCGAACAAGGCGTCTCGGGTGGCGAGCGTTGCCCCCAACAGGACCGGAGCCAACACAGGCAGCACCAACAATGGCACGAGAGTATCTCGCGTCCGGAGGCCGGCTGCCAGGGCGGCGTACATGGTTCCGGCCAGGGTGACGCCAGCTGTTGCCAACACGATGGTGATCAGGAGCAGGATCGGGTCGGCCAGAGGGGCCCCGAACACCACGAAAGCCCCGAAGCCAAGAATGATCTCGATGGCAGCCAGCTGAACGGCGACCGCCAAGGCCTTTCCCAAGAAGACGCCAGCGGGATCGATACCGGCCATGCGCAGGGCGTCGAGGTTGCCGTCTTGGGCCTCGACGGCGAAGGCTCGTCCCAGAGCCATCAGCCCCGACAGGAGAACGGCCAGCCAGAACAGGGCTGGGGACACCTCTTCCAACACCGATCTACGGGCATCGCCGACCACAAGTAGATCGGGGGAAATGGCCAAGCCGAACAGGATGAGAATCAGGAATCCGAAGGGCATTATCTGGGCCATGACAACCCGAGAGCTGAGCTCGATCTTGAGGTCCTTGACCGTCATCAGCCAGGCATCTCGCAGCATCAGACTCCCCCTTCTCGATGATCAGCGTCGTCTTCTTCCCACTGTGGACCTTCGGCGTCGGCCGCGGCGGCCGCAGACCCCGAGTTGATGCCGGGGTCGATGATCTGTCCACCAGCGACGACAACGGTTCTGGTTGCGATGTCGACGGCCCGATCGAAGTCGTGGGAGGCGAACATCACGGTTGCCCCAAAGGCGACAGCGTGGCGGACCAACCCGTCGACGAAGTCACGACCGTTGATGTCGAGCCCAGCGTGTGGTTCGTCGAGAAGCCAGAGCCGGGGGCGGCGGACGACCAGCACTGCCAGTGAAGTTCGACGCCGCTGTCCGGCCGAGAGACTGCTGACCTTCACCTGACGGAGCCGGTTGCTGAGGGCCAAGCGATCCATCACGGGATCAACTGACCCGATGTCTATGCGGTTGGCCTTGGCCCAGAAGATCAGGTTCTCCTCGACCGTCAACTCATCGTAGAGGAAGGTGGTGTGGGCCAAGAGGCCGGTGTGGCGACGAAGGGAGCGCCGCTGGGTGCGATCACCGAGGTCGTAGTCGAGAACCGACCCGGCTCCCTCGCTCAGCGGGGCCAGCCCGGCGCAGAGGCGAAGCAACGTGGTCTTGCCCGCCCCGTTCGGCCCCCGGAGCAGGACGATCTCACCTTCGTCGATGGTGAGATCAACGCCGGCCAATGCGGGGAATCGGTCGATCAAGCTGATCGCTCCATCAAGGGAGATCACAGAATCGGACCCTGTCGCCTCGTCCGCCTCGCCCTGCGGCGCGGGCTGCTCAGGGATTGCGTCGCCGTCGCTCACAGCCACCACGATAGGGCCGTTCACCCACCTTGGGGCCGCTGATGGGCTGTCATCTGGCCAGCCGATGCGGGCCGGACCCACACACCAGGACGGGACGCTCAGAGGATAGGGCCCTGGTCACTGATCCAGAGGGACCTTGCACGCACCTCGTAGTTGGATCAGCCCCAGGGCCTCTGGGTCATCCCGGCTTCAATCGGTAGATGGAATGGGGATGACCATCCGCCAACATTTGTAGCACCTTCTAGTGCAGATGGTGCACCCCCGCCTCGCCATATCTGATGTAACCAGAAGGCCTCGTTCACGGTCTGATAGATAGCGGACTATACGCCTTGACCTTGCACCGTGAAGGCCGACCGCACCCACAAATGGTAGATGGATGGCCCGACCCCTCGGCCACCCGGGGGGATGGGCTGCAAGGTGACTCATGCTCTATGAAACCAGCATCCGCGAACCTCGCAGACCAGGCTGGTACCCGGTCGGCGATGGGCGCTATCAGAGGTATTACGCCGGCCAGACGAGGGGCTGGACCAACGCCTATATCGTCGATATCGAGTCGAGGGACCCGCGACACCCTCCTCCAGTCACGAAGCCACCCGATCGCATCATCCTCCTCCTTCTCGCAACCTGCTTCATCGTCATCATTCTCTTGGCAGTCATCTGAAGCTGAGCCCTGCTTCTTCCATTTGACACTTTCACCATGTCTTCCGCTGACCCGTCTCACCCCTTTTTCTGACATGAGGAACTCACCCGTGGATCTCGCCGGCCACGAGCTCATCGACTAGTTCAGATTCAGCGAACCTTCCCTGATGATGAAGTTGGGGGCCAGGTGGCCGATAGATCGAGATGGCCGCCAACTCCCCCGTCGACGAGCCTCTGGAACGGATCGGACGCACCCTGGTCATCCTCGGCGTCCTGGTCGTGGCATTCGCCTGCTACCAGCTTTGGGGCACCGGGGCACTCGAATGGCAGGCCCAGCGACGACTGGACACCGAGCTGGAGAACAAGCTGTCGGCCCAGACCGGTGACGCCTGGGCCGACCAGCTCCCCCCCGGCCAGTTGGCCCTGGCGGAGCGGGGACCCGCCGGGCCAGGAGCAGTCAGCCAACAAGCATCGAGCAAGCCTCACCCTGGGCTCACCGTCGACGACACCGAGACAGTGAGGTCATTGGCCATGAGCTCCCACCAGCACGCCCCAAACCAGCCCCAACCTCCGCTACCGGCCGAAGGCGAGGTCCTGGGCCGCATCGAGATCCCGTCGATCGGTGTTTCAAAGGTGATCTCCCAGGGAGTCGAGCGCGACACCCTGCGTCAAGGTCCCGGCCACTACCCGAGCTCGGCCCTTCCCGGCTACGGAGGCAATGTTGCCATCGCCGGCCATCGAACGACCCATGGAGCTCCCTTTCTTGATCTCGACCATCTGGTACCAGGCGACCTGATCACGGTCGAAACCGTCGATGGGGTGTTCACCTACGCGGTGGAAGACCACCGTGGGCCCGACGAAGACCAGCGCGGCCACACGATCGTCGATCCCTCTGCCGTCGAGGTGATTGCCGACTCAGGCGATGATCGGCTGACCTTGACCGCATGCCATCCCCGGTATTCGGCCCGGCAGCGGATCGTGGTGTCGGCCCTACTGGTCGATGGCCCTGACCTCGGCTCCCCCCTGTCCGACCAGACAGCCCAGTTCTCGCCACCCCCACCAGCCGAGGCCATCCCGCTCAGTCCCCCCGGACTGGATCGAACCGCCATCGCCGCCCGGTCAGGATTGGCAGCCCCCGAGCCGGCCCCTTCAGCGACACCCCCCGTCATCGTGGCCGAGGATCTCGGTGCGGCCGAAGGCGAGTCCGGTGGGACCAGGGGTGATTCGCTCGGTTGGCAACCAGGGGAGGCAGATCCAACCGCCCTGTGGGCCACCGTCCTCGTACTGATCGCCCACGCCGGCTGGGTCGCTGGCCGCCTCTGGCGTCCTCGGGCTGCTTACCTGGCCACGGCACCGGTGGCCATCGTTCCGCTGTTCCTCTTCTTCGTCCACCTCGACCGACTGCTGCCTGCCTTCTGACCGGAACCAACGGCCTGGGCGCGACACGCGACACCAGATTCAGCCGACCGAGTC
>JAAETV010000567.1 GCA_024227975.1 Actinomycetes bacterium | reverse complement strand
CCGCCGGCCAGCTGGACCCCCATTCCGATGAGCTGGGCGACAACGAAGGTGCCGAGGGCGGCCAGGCCACCGTGAATCATCGGAATATCGCGCCTCCGACGGCCGGCAACGAAGCCGGCAGCGGTGAAGGCCAGGAGGGCCACGACCAGGAAGGCCCACGTTTGGGGGCGATCAGGATTGTCGACCAAGACCCATGCCAGACCGGCAGCCGGGACCAGGATCACGAGCCCGACGAAGCCGGATGAGAAGACAACGGGCCAGCCGATCGAAGAGATCATCACCTCACCGTAGCCAGGACATCCGGGTAGATCAGCTCACCTTTGCCGGTTGTTGCTCTATCGTGTAGGCCGTGGGTTTCATGATGCACACTCCGGATTCCAGCGGCTCCCGCCAGAGGCCCTGATGGAAGGGGTCGCTGATCTCGGAGGTTGGCCTGCTCTTCTGGGCAAGGTCGCAGGCTTGGAGTCACTGTCACGCCGTGAGGCGGCTGCCGCCATGACTGACATCTTGTCCGGTGAGACAACCGACGCTCAGATCGCGGGCCTCATCGTGGCCTTGCGTATCAAGGGGGAGACGGTCGATGAGATGACCGGTCTGGCCACCGCCATGCTGGCCGCAGCCGAGCCGCTCGATATGCCGTCATCGACGATCGACATCGTCGGTACCGGGGGATCCAGCCATCGACGCCGACACGCCCTCAATATCTCGACCATGGCCAGCATCGTCGCTGGGGCCGCCGGGGCCATCGTGTGCAAGCACGGCAATCGGAAGGCGTCGTCGACATCGGGCTCGTTCGACTTCCTGGAGGCCATTGGCGTCGATGTCGACCTTGGCCCGGCTGGGCTGGAGGCCTGTGTAGCCAAGGTCGGAGTTGGTTTCGCCTACGCCAGGTCCTTCCATCCGGCGATGCGCCATCTTGGTCCGGTCCGGGCTCAGCTCGGGATCCCCACCGTGTTCAACGTATTGGGGCCGCTGGCTCATCCCGGTCGGCTCACCCGCCAGGTGGTGGGAACCGCTTCGGCCACATTGGCACCGACCATGGCCGAGGTCCTTCGCAATCTCGGATCAGAGCGGTCATGGGTTGTGGCCGGAGAGGGTGGCATCGACGAGCTGACGACCACCGGCCCGACGAAGGTCTTCGAGGTGAGTCCCGATGGGGTAGCCGAGTTCGAGGTCACTCCCCAGGAGGTGGGGCTCGATCCTGCTCCCTCGCTCGAGGTGTTGGCAGGCGGATCAGCGAGTGAGAATGCATCGATATTCAGCGCCATCGTCGACGGTTCTGAGCGGGGCCCTCGACGCGATGTGGTGGTGCTCAACGCAGCGGCCGGGTTGGTGGTCGCCGATGTTGCCGGTGACCTCGAAGCGGGGGTCAAAATGGCGGGAGAGGCCATAGATGACGGGCGGGTCGGGCACAAGGTTGCCGATCTCATCGATGCCGCAAACGGGTCCGTGGCATGACTGCACTACCTAGGTCCCAGTGAACGTAATAGCCTGTCTCTCTATGTTGCAGACTCGATACCGTTGTGGGTCGTGCGGGAATTTGACTAGGTTTGTTCTCGAGGTCACGCGGCGCATTCGTGAGAACCAGTACGTAACGGTCGGCGGGCAGCTGACCTTCGAGGGCGCTGAAGTTCTCAGTGAAACAGTCGATCGTGTTACATGTCAGTGGTGCGGCCACGGGCGCAACATCGTCCAGCTAGGTCACAAGGAGCGCTAGAGCATGGGACCAGAAGCATTTCTGAAGTCAGCTTGCGAGCTCTCCTACGTCGTAGCCCGCTCTGGGGTGGAGTCCGACCCGGTCATCGACCCTCCCCAGATCATGCGGAGCTTCCTGTACATCGGCGCCTTGCCAGAGAGGGCCCTTGGCGTGGCCAAGGAGGCCATCGAGGAAGATCCTGCCTTCCGGCGGCGGGTAGCCGAACAAGCTTCGGAGGATCAGGTCGGTCGAGGCGGCTATCTTTGGCTGCACCGCCCGATCGGGTGGTCCGCCGAGTTCGAGGAGTTGGTCGCTGATAGTGGCCTGCAGGCAGACGCCGATGACAGTCGAAACCAGAGCATCAGCACTCTTGATTCCACGGAGACCGACGACTTCCCGGCCAATGGGTCCGTCGAAACGGTGCCGGCAATCACCGAGGATCACCACGGTGATGACAAGGGTGGAAGTAGCAATGGCCTATCCCCACTCCCCGCGAGCCATGACCCCGAGGGACCCCATGCAAACTCCGGATTTGATCGTGGATCACATAGTGAGGCCAACGCCATCGAGGACGAGCTCACGAGTTTGCGCGGCCTCGTCGATCGGCTGGCCAGTGAACGCCAAGCCGTCTCGTCGTCGATAGAGCGAGTCGAGGATCAAGTGGAGAGTTCCCGACAGCAGCCATCGGTATTCGATAGTGATGTGTACACCCTTCGCAGTGAGCTGGAAGCAGCTCGCATCGAGCTCGACGAGGCTCGACGTGAGCGGGACACTGCGGTCCAGCAACACTCCAGCGCCCTGACCCGCCAGCTGGACCTTGAAAAGGAGCTCGACCTCTCCCGAGAGCTCCGGGCTGAAGTAGAGCGGGAGAATGCCTCCAGCGATGCTGGCCTGGTCGATCTCCAGGAAGCTCTGGTCCGAGCAGAGGGGGCTCTCGGTCCCATCGAGTTGGAGAGGGACGAGTTGACCGTTCAGGTCGAGTCGCTCAGTGCCCACAATGAAGAACTGATGACCGAGTTGGCCCGCCTCAATCAGGAGAGGGCGTCCACCACTAGGACGATTGAAGGGGAGCGTCAATCCAACGAGCTCGCGGTGACAGCCCTGCGGGCCGAGCAAGACCAGCTCAACGTCAAGCTCGGCGAGTTCGAGAATGATCTACTCGAAGCAACCAGTCAGCTGGGTCTCACATCGACCCAGGCCAGTGAAGCCAAGTCGTTGGTCGAGGCGCTGACGGAGGAGAAGATCGATCTCGCCTCCCGTCTAGCGGACACCGAAGCGATGCTCGAAACCACGCGGACCCAGCTTGGTGCGGTCAAGGCTGATGCGGAAGCGATCGCAGCCGATCTCTCGAACATCAAGGCCCATCGCGATGGCTTGTCGGGCCAGGTCGATGAGCTTCACGGTTCGCTGACCGAAGCCCTCGACAGCCTGGCCCGAGTCCGTGAAACGAGCGAAGCCGATCGAGCCGCGCTGAAAGACGTCAGGACCGAGCGAGATCAGTTGAAGCTGAGGGTCAGTGGCTTGGAGCAGGTCGAGTCAGGGCTTGAAGCCAAGCTGGCAAACATCACGACTGAGCGAGCTTCGCTCAGCACCAAGGCCGACGAGGTCAAGGCAGAGCTGGCTGAGCTCGAACAGCGAGTTGGTGAACTGACGGGGGACAACGAGGCGCTGACCGCCCAGGTCTCGACGGCCCAAGAGGCAAGGTCGAAACTCTCGGATGACCATGACAACCTCTCGGCCGAGCTCAAAGGGGTACGACGGTACCTCAGTGACGCCGAGCAGGGGCGAGACGCTCTCAGCCAACAGGTGGGTCAGCTCACGGCTGAGAATTCCGCCATTCAGGACCAGCTGGTTGAAAGCGACCGGCTTCGGGTCGAGACCTCCGAGAGCCAGGGCCATGCCCTGTCCGAGTTGGCCCACCGACTGTCCCTGGTCGAAATGGAACGGGCGAAGCTCGAAGATCGGTTCAGTGGTAGTACGGCGGAGCTGGCCGAAACGAAGACATCGCTGGAAACGTCAAGCGAGCGGGCGACCAAGGCTGAATCGGACGCGGCCAAGGCCAAGGCCGATGCTTTCGAGGCGTTGACGGCCAAGGCCGATGCTGAGAAGGCTGTTGCGCAGGCTGAGAAGGCGGCTAGCAAGGCCAAGGAGGAAGCCGCTGAAGCCAAGAGCCAGCTGGCCGGGGCCGAGAAGGTGGCGGCAGAGGCCGAGAAGGCCAAGGTCGGGGCCGAGGAGGTGGCGGCAGAAGCTGAGAAGGCCAGGACCGAGGCTGAGACCGCCAAGGCCGAGGCTGAGAAGGTGGCGGCAGAGCAGGTCCTTGCTAGCCAGTCCAAGACATCATCGAGCACAACGGTCAGTACTGAATCATCGGCCGATGAGGCCGATTCCGGCGACGCCGATGGATCTGTGACCGCGGCCGATACCCAAGCCGATGTGGCTACAGACGAGCCAGAAGCGGCCGAATCATCGCAGCCGTCCGATCACACCAGCGAGACCGACGTCGGCGACGCCATCGTGTTCGACGAAACCGGACAGGCCGCAGTCGGTACGGGCAAATCCTTCTTCGGGATGATTGCTACCCCCGCCGTTGGCTCAGATTCCGACGACCAGTCGGTGTCTCTGGCAGCCGAAGACACCGGGCACGAGGCCGAACGCAGCGCTGATGACGACTCACTCGACACGGCGCTGACGAGTGGGACCGACGTCGAGCGCGAGGCGGAACTCGAGGAGACCCTGATCAACGGCCCGGGCGGCGAAGGCGCAGTCGGAACCGACCAACCCTCGAATGGTCGGCTTGATCTCTCTCAGCCGTTGGAAGCCGATGAGAACGGCTTGATGCCGATGGCGTTCGGGATGGAGCCGCCACCGGCCCTCCTTGATGATGACGAGGGCGACGATTCGGGCCGGACCACGAAGCGGCACTCTTGGAGCTTGGGCCCACTGCTTCGAGGTCGCAAGGGAGCTGAGAACGGAGCTGCCAATCCGTTTGACGAGCCGCCACCCCCAGCTCCCGGTTCTCAATCCGAGCCCGAGCAGGGGCCACAAGATGATGACTTCGATGTGATAGCGGCCGCGGTGGCTCAGGCGGCGCGAGGCGGCGGGGTTGAGCAGAACGAAGAGGCCGAGGCCGAGTTCGGAGTCCCCGACCCGAGCATTGCTGATGTAGTCGGCCATGACACCGTCAAGGGCGGAGAAGACGACCTGAGTCTGATCGGGGCCAAGCTGGCCAATGCCATGGTTGAGGCCGAAGCCGAGGCCAAGCCCGCGATCGAGGACATCGCCGATGACGACCTCGACGCCATTAGTGATCTGATTTCCCAGACCGTCAATGACTTTGACTCCAAGGCGACCACCAAACCGCCGATCGCGCCGGACGGGATCGACGACGCAGCAGATTCCAAACATGAATCAGCCCAAGGGAGCGACGAGGACGAGACCGCCGTCCATCCCTCTGGCGGATGGGGTGTCCTCACCGGGAGTGTCAACGCTCCGGAGGGTCGGGCTGACCGGACATCGGGTCGCAACGGGGGTTTCGCTCCCCCCAGCATCTTCAATGATTCAGCAGCCGACCCATCGTTCGAGGATGATCCCTTCGGTGCCGATACCCTCCATGGCGTCAATCCTGACTCGATGCCTGCTTCGGTTGGTTCTGGCGAGGATGGTGGGCCTATGAATCGTCGTCAGATCACTATTCCCGAGGACCTGCGTGACGACGAGGTCGAGTTGGCTCGGCATGTGGTGTCGTCGCCCGATGTCGTCCTCCTGGTCGACGGTGACTCAGTGGCCAAGATGGGCTGGCCGAGCCTGCCGGTCGCCCAGCAACGTGATGCTCTGGTCTCCTACCTGGCCGACCTCTCGGCCTCGAGTGGTGCTGCTCCCGATGTCGTCTTCGACGGTCGTATCGGTGAGGAGGAGTCACTCCCTGCCTCACGAGCAGTTCGTATCAGGCTCAGCACTCCGCCGACCGAGCCGGCGGCTGCCCTTGACGAGCTGGTTGATGCCTACCCGGAGCAGTGGCCGATCGCCGTCGTCACCGATGACGATGTTCTGGCCGCCTCGGCCGTCGAGCGGGGAGCATTGGCGCTCAACAACGGCCAGCTCCTCGACCTGTTCATCGCCCAGTAGCCGGAGTTCCCACTACTCGAGGTCGTTTCCAGGCCACCTGACCAGTCGTGGAGCCAGGCCGCGGGCTGATCGGTGGCGAATAGCCCCCATCCAGGCCCCTGCGCCGTAGGACAGATCGTCGATGAGGCCAAAGGCCCATGATCGGGCCCGGTCGGTGGGTCGGCCACGGGCAGCCTTGATTCTCCGGAGCCATGCCACACTTGCCAGTAGCATCACCGGTCGTCGGATCCCGAGCAGATAGGCAACGATGGTGACTGGCCACCAGATCCTGACACTGGCCTCAGCTATCGAGAGGCCGGCGTAGAGGTGGCCTCTGGCCGATAGCTGGGCAGCCTCGATATTGTGGTCTGCCACCCTCGGGGCCAGTTTCTTGGCCAGCGCCGCGGCCGTATAGGCAGCCAGCCCCGTGGCCGCGAAGGGGCGTCCGGCCAAGGCCAGCAACCAGAGAACGAGGCTCCAAGGTGAGATCCGAACCGGGGCCAGGACTGAGCCGTGACGCTCGGCTAGTGGGGCGGCGGCCAGGCCGTAGCCGTAGCGCTGGCGGGCCAGGGCCACCAGGTTGGTCCGGGCCGGGTGGTGGGCGACAATGGTTGGGTCGTAGCGGACCTGGCCGTTGGGTATGAGCCGCCAGATCAAGTCCACGTCCTCGCCGAAGCGAAGGGCGGGATCGAAACCTCCGACCACATTGAGTGCGTCCCGTCTTGCCACCAGACAAGCGGTTGGGAGGTAGCTGATGGTCCGACCATGTCCCACCGCCGAGGGCACTTGGCCGAGGTCGAGCGGGGAGTGGTCGACCTCGTAGGTGGCCACATGGTCTGGTCGGGGGGTCGCCGTCACCCGAGGAGCAACGGCCAGCATGGTCGGATCGGTGAACCAGCGGGCCAGATGAGCCAGCTGCTGTTCGGTGACCTCGACCCCGGCGTCGACGAAGGCCACCAGGGGAGTGCCTATGACGTCCATGGCCTCCTGCCGGGCGACACCGGGCCCTGCGGCCGTCTCCCGCCTCAGTGCCACGATTGGGGCCAGGGGCCGCTCAGGGGCTGCTATGGGCCGTTCAGAGCCATCATCGACCACGACTACGGGAACGGTTGGCAGCAGGCCGAGCGTGAGCTCTAGGCCGGCCTGGTCGTCCTTGACCGGTATGACGACGGTCAGAGGCGGGCCGTCCACCACACTAGACGGTTCGGGGTGGACCATGCCGGCATCGACCAATCGTCGAGCCAACTTGGTTTGGGCCGGCGTCGGGGCTGGTGGTTGACCCGCCAACCAGGACTTCAACACCCGCTGGCCGGCATTGGTCAGGCGCATGAGGCGGAGGGGGCTGCCTCCGATGAGGATTCGACCCTGGTCGCGCAGGCGCAGCGACGGGTCAGCCCGGAGTCGGGTGTCGGGGGGAAAGGGGGTGGCCGTTGGCATCTATTGGATCACCCGTCGAAGAGCATCCAGGACCGACATCGGTCCGCCGACCTCGGCCATGCGACCCCCGCAGGCTTCGATCAGGTGCTGGGCGTGCTCCGGCTCATCAGCTGGGGCCAACACGGTCAGCTCGTCCAGGCCCCGAGCCGGTGGGACTGGATCTCCCCCCGTGGTCACCTCGGCGTCCGAAAGCAGTACCGTCAGCTTCCTGGTCGCCGTCGAGGCCGCCAGCTGGCTTGCTGCTGCTCTGAGGGCAAGGGCCACGTCGGTGGTGCCATGGCCTCGCAAGGCCAGGACCTCGGCGACTATGCGTTCCGCTGGCTTGGTTTGGTTCAGCTCCTTGATCGCCACCACCTTGTCGCCGAACGCCAACACGGCGAATTCGGCTGGTGCTCGCCACGAGCAGACGGCGGCGGCCAGGGCGGCGCTGGCGAGGCGCTCCCCATCCATTGAACCTGACCGGTCGACAAGGAGGCAGATGGCCGTCCCTGGTTTCTGCCAATGGGTGGCTTGGAGCTCGTCGATGGCGGGTGGGCGGCGCTCTATCCTGGCCGTCAGCAGGGCATCGAGGCTGGCATCGAGATCGATGTCGCCGCCAGCGATGTCGGCCCGGGCCGTTGTCAGCTTCCCGACCCCTCTCGCCTTGGCCTTTCCCGTCCGGGCCAGGTCGAGTACCAGCCGCCCCGCCAGCAGCCGCGACAACCGGGCCAGGTTGGCGTCGGTGGCCTGGGCCATCCTGGCCAACAGATCGAGGGCGGCATCAGGGTCGTCGTCGAACAGGTCATCGAAGGCTTCCATGTCGAGCTCACCCAATTGGGGGGAGACCTCGGCAAAGCCATCCTCTCGCCCCAGGTCACGTCGGCTGATCGTCCTCCTCCGCTCGTCCTTGAGAGCCTTTTCAGCCTCGTCCCCGGTCAGGATCTTGTCATCGTCGGAACCGCCGCCCTGCGGCTGGTCGCTTTTCCCGGGCTGCCACCCTCGGCCTCGCTACCGGGATCGTCGTCGGGACCGGCCTCCATGATTTCGGCCCAGAGGGTGGCGATGATGTCCTCCGGAGTCGACGACGACGAGTCGTGGAGTCGGATCCGTCCTGACAGGGCCGTTTGGGCCGCATCGAGGCCGACGGTGAGGTCAGTTGGGGCCAGCTCACGCAGCTTGCCCAGCTGCTTGGTGAGGTGGAGTAGATCGACGGCTCCCCGCACCGAGGAACCAACCCGGATCTCGGGATGAGATCTGGTGGCCCGCACCAGCTTCACCACACGGTCGACGAAGTCGGGGACGTCGGCATGGACCTCGACTCCTGGTCCGTGCCTCAGTGAAATGGCAACCTCGTCGCCCTCCGATTGGTAGTCCATGGCGATACGACAGACCCGATCGTAGATGGCGCCCGATATGCGGGCTGTGCCGACGGCGTCGAAGGGGTTCATGGCCGCCACCAACCGGAATGATGGGTTGGCGTCGATCCGGCCCAGGCGGGGAACCGTCAACTCACCTTCGGACATGACGGTGACCAGCAGGTTGAGGGTCTCTTCGGGGATCCGGTTGATCTCCTCCAGGTACAGGAGTGAGCCCTCCTTGAGGGCCCGGGCCAGAGGCCCGTCGACCCACACCTCCTTGACATAGCCGGTCTCCAGGACCTGGGCTGGGTCGAAGTGGCCAACCAGGCGTGCCGGGGTCAGCTCAGCATTGCCTTCGACGAATTCGAAACCCTGACTCGTCGT
>JAAETV010000566.1 GCA_024227975.1 Actinomycetes bacterium | reverse complement strand
GGGTAGGCGACATAGGGCGGTGAATCGAGGGGAAGGGCCCAGTTGGACTTCGGCGGCACCAAACCCGGGGTCGTGCTCCGGCCGTCCTTCACGAACGGCTCGAACTCACCTTCGTCCGACACCGAGGCGTTGAAGCTATCGACCGTGTGTTGGGTCGCTTCGATGGGCAGCCCCAACTTCGAGGCGAGAACGGCGATGGTGTCGGCTTCGACGGGGGTTCCGGTGCTGTAGCGGGGTTCGAGGAGGCGAATCGTGCGCTGGTCGAATACCTGGACCGCCCACGCACCGGGCTGTTCACGAATGGCCGAGCCAGTCTTGGCGTAGGTGAGCCAGACCTCATCGGATGCCTCGTCGACGAAGCGCTCACCATCGCGATTCAACAGGATGCAGTAGGGGTAGGAGTAGCGGCTCAGCTTGTCGGTCATCGACAACTGGCCAACCGGGGGAGCGTCGGCATCGAGGGGTGATGCGTGGGCTCCACCCCAGTGGCCCGAGGGGGCGGCACCGGCATCGAGGGCGGCATCGAGCACCGTGCCCATATTGAACGCCGTGCCGCGCACCTTCACCAGGTCCCAACCGGCGCCCAAGTTCTGCAGCCGCTTCTGGGGGTTTGACTCGAAGCCGCCACAACCGAGCACCACCCGACCGTGGTAGTCGGCAAAGCTGTCCTCACGGCGAACACGTACCCCTCGACACGTCGACCCGTCCATGATCAGCTCATGGGCCGGGCTGTCGTAAACGATCTCGATGTCGTGGTTCGCCTCGGCCGCCTCGAACAGGTCGTGGATCAGGCCGAGGCCCTCGTGAGTGGCGCGGAGCGCACCACCTGGCGGGAGGGTGTAGGTCTCGTTGGGGTCGAAGTTCTCGGGATCGAACAGCTTGTCGACCACCAGTTCCCAGTGGACGCCCATGTCTCTCATCCAGGTGACGGTGTCATAGGAGCGCTCGACCATCCTGGCCGTGAGGGCCGGATCGCATTGACCCTGGGACGTCAATTGGAGATCGGACAGGTAGCTCTCCGGCGGGTATGCATCGAGCTCCACCTTGTCGGCCCATTCCAGAGCCTCGTCGGTGAGCAGAGGGCGGAGGTGATCCATCCCATCGTGGGCGACCCGGAAGATGCCACCGGAGAAGCGGCTGTTCCCACCACGGAGCGCCAGCGGTGCTGCCTCCAACACGATGACCGAGGCACCCCGCTCGGCCACCGACAGGGCGGCAACCAGGGCCGCATTGCCGGCGCCAACCACGATCACATCGGCTGTCGCCACCATGTCTGTTGGGATCGATCCGCCAGTAGTCACGTCCGACCCCCTTCAGTACGGCTGATCCTCATGCTCAGAAGCTAAACGATGGTGTGCTCGGGGGCTCAATAGGGCCCTCGACGCCGACGACCGACTTCGGGGATCAAGCAGCTCCGAGAATCACCAGGACGATGAGGGCCAGGATGAACGGGACCTGCGCCCCGTGCACGATCATGGCCATGGTTGTGCTCCGAAAGCGTTGTGCGGGCCAGGCCATGAGGAGCGCCCCATCGATGATGGTGACGGCGATGCCCCAGGGCTGGTGGAGGTGATAGAAGGCAAAGAGCACGCCGTTGGCG
>JAAETV010000565.1 GCA_024227975.1 Actinomycetes bacterium | reverse complement strand
GAAGCGCAGGCGGCATACGCCTGAACAGATCATCCGCAAGCTGGCTGAGGGTCACAAGTTGATGGCCGGCGGGATGGATCTGGAGGAGGTGTGCCGCGAGTTCGCGATTGCGGAGTCGACGTGGCATCGCTGGGTCGCTCAGTACGGCGGGATGAAGGCCAACGATGCCAAGCGGTTGAAGGAACTCGAGGGTGAGAACGCTCGGTTGAAGAAGCTGCTGGCCGAGGCTGAGCTTGACAAGTTGATGCTCAAGGAGATCGCGGAGGGAAACTTCTGACCCCGAACCGGCGCCGTGACGCAGTGAGCATGTGTCAGGACCGGTTCGGGGTTTCCCAACGCAGGGCGTGCAAGGTGGTCGGTCAGCATCGATCGACCCAGCGCCGCCCGGCGCCAGAACCCACCGATGAAGAGGCCGAGCTGCGCCGATGGCTGCGGGCGTTCTCCAAGCGCCGGCCGCGGTGGGGGTGGCGTCGGGCGTGGAAACAACGCCGCCGTCTCGGGTACGGCGAGAACAAGAAACGGATCCGTCGACTGTGGCGCGCCGAAGGCCTCAAAGTGCCACAGAGGGGCCCCAAGAAGCGCCTGGCTGGGATCGGGACCCACGTGGGGGCGATGTCACCGATCCGCCCCAACGCCCTATGGGCCATGGACTTCCAGTTCGACACCACCGTCGACGACCGCACCCTGAAGATGTTGAACGTGATCGATGAGTACACCCGCGAATGCCCAGCCATCGTCGTCGACCGCCGCATCGACGCCGACCGCGTGGTCGAGGTCCTCGACCGGCTCGCCGCCCAGCGCGGCTACCCGGCATATGTTCGCTTCGACAACGGTGGCGAGTTCATCGCCGCGGTCGTTGACCAGTGGTGCCGAACGAACGGTGTCGGGTCGATCTTCATCGACCCCGGCAGCCCGTGGCAAAACGCCTGGATCGAATCATTCAACGGCAAATTCCGAGACGAACTACTCAACCTGTGGCACTTCGACAGCCTCCTCGAAGCCCAAGTACTGGTCGAGGACTGGAGGATCGACTACAACATGAACAGGCCCCACCACGCTCACGGGCTGCTCACACCAGCCGAGTACGCCCAAGCCTGGACGGACCGAAACCAACCACAACTCGCATAGCAACT
>JAAETV010000564.1 GCA_024227975.1 Actinomycetes bacterium | reverse complement strand
TCGATCGGCGAACTGGGGCATGGCTGGTCGCCCTGTTGCCATGCGCGGGGATCGGGTCCGACCTCGTCTGGTGATGGCGCCGAGGGTACCGAAAGAGGCCGCTTCGAGCCCGGCCGACTGGGTCAGCTGACGGCCGAACTCAACCGTCGATGTCTTCCCGTTGGTGCCAGTGACCGTGATGGTTCGCAACCGGTGCTTCACGTCTACCGCGGGCAAGCCCTTCCTGGCTCGGTCATGGATCCCGATCACGCCGGAGAGGTCACCGACGACGAAGGCAGCATCGGACGACGTCAGCTTCAACGATGCCCGGAACCGGCTCTTGCCGTCACCGGGATCATTCGGATCGAGCGTGGTTCCATCTCCGTTGTCGCTTGAGGTGTCGTTGGCATCATCGTCGTCATTGGTGGCCGGGTTCGGCTGGGCGACCAGGCCGCGCCAGGTGAGATCGGGGCCGAGTGGGGGCAGGGCTGAGGCTCCCGGTAGCTGATCGATCACGGCCTCGGCGATCGGTCTGATCGGTCGGCCGTGGCGGCCGGCCCGGTTGGGGTGCGCTACCCCGCCGGGGCAGGCGAAGGCGACGGCCCGGTAGACGGTCTCCTCATTGGTGATGACGCTCAAGAAGTCGACGGGCTCCTCACTGGCCAGCACCCGGACCAACTCGGGGAGGAGCTTGCGGCCTCGGAAGCGGGGCTCGACCGCGACCACGGTCAGGTGCCACCCCTTCAGCCCAAGGGCCGCGACCGAGCGGGCGGCCAGGATTCCGACCGCCCCTTCCTCCCTCCACCCGATGATGAGCCGGTCAGCGGAGGCGGCCATGTTGACCAAGCCGTTGAGCTGGGCCGGCGCTGGCGTGTCGAACAGGTGAGCCAGAGCCGAGCGGGCAGTGTCCAGCTCCTTGTCACCGGTCGGGAAGGGACCCCGATAGCCGACGATGGCCGAGTCAGCTCGGAGGCCCGAGACGTAGTCAGCCTCCCAGTTCGTGCCCTTGAGGAAATCACTTCTGGCGTTCATGGTCCTCGACCCTCTTCGGTCAGAGCCGACAAGGCCGTCGCCAGGGGTGAGACCGTCTTGGCCCAATCGACGGCGGGCACCCCCAGGGCCCGAGCCGTGTCCAAGGAGCGGCGACCCTCGATCTCGCTCAGAGCCGAGGTGTCGAGCGAGACACCGAGCAGGGTCGATGGCGATCCACTGGCTTGGTGGAGGGCATGGTACCGGTCGGCGGCATTGGCCAGGATGGCGGGGAGATCCTCCTCGGCCGTTGGGCGGTGACACAGTACGTGGTAGCGGTTGCTGGTGGTAGAGGTGATGACGGCGGCTAGGGCGGTATCCGCCGGTTCGCTCAGCCCGCCTTGACCTTCGACCACCACGACCTCGGCCACGGCTTCCACCGTCTGGATCAAGTCGGTCAAGAGGTTGGAGGCAAAGGCGACAGGGGCAGCGTCGACGGGGCGACCGAAGCCGTGGATCAGAACCCCGGCTGAGCTGGTCGGTACCCAATCGGCGGTCCAGCCGGCCTGGCCCAACGCTTGTGACAAGGCAATGGCCGTGGACAGCATGGGGCTGGCTGGTTCGGTCCCTACGGCAGCGATCCTGATGGCAGTGGGATCGAGGCTGGTGACCTTGAGACGCTGATCCGGGGTGAAGGCCCTGAGGTTGATGATGTTCGGATGGTCGATGGTGTCGTTGAGCCCATTGATCACGCGGTGACCGGCATCGGCCACCGCCACCAACTCAGCCCGGTGTCGCTTGAATAGGTGTTCGGGACCGGGGAGCGAGATCCCGACGACCAGGTCGGTGCCGTCAGGGCTTTCGGCCAGGAGGGTGAAGGGATTCTGGACCACCGGGATGGGCCCGGCCCACGACCAGGCCTCAATAGAGGTCAGTGATTCGGCATCGGACTTGTCATCGACAACGCCGATCACCCGGCCCGGGCAGTGTCGCAGCAGAGCCTCGGTCATGGTGGTGAGGGTATGACCGGTGAGGCAACCGGCGGTGTACAACACGATCGGGTTGTTGTCCTTGGCGAACGACCGGAGCTGGGCGCTGACGGCGCGATTCAGCATGCTTGGGTCCGCCTTGGGCCTTTGCCACTGGTGCACGAGATCATCGGAGACAACCTAGGCCCGCCACCCCAGCCCTCGCTCGGATGGAGACGACAGAGCTGCATGGCTTCCTCCCCGTTAGATCAGTCCGAGGGTGTCGTGTTCGAAGCGGCCACCGACCATGGTGGCCAACACCTCGGTCTCGGCGATGGTAGCCGGGTCGATGGTGGTGATATCGGCGGAGAGAACGGCGAGGTCGGCCAACTTGTTGACCTCGAGTGATCCCTTGTCGGTCTCGTCGAAGGCGGCATAGGCCGACGACAAGGTGTACGCCGTGAGGGCTTCTTCGGGGGTGAGGGCTTCGTGCGGATTGAATGGAGATCCGTCGCCCGTGAGCTGGTTGACCAGATCATGGATCCCGAGCAGGGGAGCCCCGTTGACCACCGGGCGGTCACTGCTGCCGGGAACGACAACGCCCGCGTCGAGGAAGGAGCGCTGGCGGTAGCAGTCGGGAAGGCGAGAGCCGACAGCTTGGGCCATCCCGTCGCCGATCTCGCTGATGAACCGGGCCTGGGGCACCGGGATAACGCCGAGGGCGGCGATCCGGGCCACGTCCTCAGCTCGGCACATCCCGCAGTGCTCGATGCGATGACGGGGATCGGGCCGAGGGTTCAGCTCTTGGGCTCTGGTGTAGGCGTCGAGGACCGAGGCCACAGCCCGGTCTCCGATGGCGTGGGTGGCGACCTGCCAGCCTGAGCGGTGGGCCCGGAAGATGAGATCGTGGAGCTTGGCCTCGTTCATCTGGAAGTACCCATTGTTGTCGGGTTCTCCCTCGAAGCCGTCGAACATGGCGGCTGTCCGGCCGATGAGGGAGCCGTCGGCG
>JAAETV010000563.1 GCA_024227975.1 Actinomycetes bacterium | reverse complement strand
CATCCAGGCCCTCGTCCTCGTCGATAACAAGGCCATGATGGCGCTGGCAGCCAGGCGCCGATACGCCGTGCTCGATCACCCAGACTGGGGCACGGTACGGCTCACGATGAGCACCCAAGGCACCACGCCTTCCTGGCCCCGGCCACACCCTCGACCACGGATCCTGGTCGAGAGCGAACGCCCGCGCTGGTTCGCCGAACGCGAGCTTCGTGAGGCCGGTTTCGACGTGGCCATCTGCTCAGGGGCACGTGTATCGACGGAGTACTGCCCGGTCCTCAACGGTGAGCCTTGCCCCCTGGTCGAAGGGGCCGACGCCGTGATCGTTGCTCTCCCGCCCGACGATCCGAGGACCGATGAGCTAATCACGGCTCAGCGCGTCGTCCATCCGGCGACCCGTCTCCTAGCCGGTTTCACCAGCGACCTGGACGGGACCCAACACCGCCGGTCTGGCTCCGAGCTGTTGAACGATCTCGACCATCTCCTTCCAGAAGACGACAGCGACCAGGGTTCGTCACTCAGCCCATGAGCAAGAAGACATCCGCGTTCGAAGATGGACGTTCGGCCCTGGCCGAACATCCCCCGACAGGTTCAAAATGAAGCCATGGCCCTCGTGGGTGCTGACTGCGAGGACTGAGCTATCGAGCGAAAGGACCCACGGTGTTCAATACCATCGTCGTCGGAACAGACGGGTCGGCCAACGCCGAGGACGCCATCCGAGAGGTGGCGGCCATCGCCCAGTGGACACCAGATTCCACCGTCCACGTTGTCGCCGCATGCAGGCCGCTGTCGCCCCGTGAACTGAGCGCCCTCACCACCCAACTTCCTGAGGAGTTCCATGCCGCCTTTCATGGCGATATGGGAGCAGAATCGATCCTGGCCTCGGCCCGATCGATACTCAACGAGGTCGGGGCGGGCGCAACCGTCCAGTTCCACCAAATCAACGACAGCCCGGCGGAAGCCCTATTGGACGCGGTGGAGAGCTATAGGGCTGATCTGCTCGTCGTCGGCTCGCGGGGTGAGGGACGAGCTCGCCGGGCCTTGAACGGCAGCGTTTCAACCAGCGTGCTCCATCACGCTCCGTGTTCGGTACTTGTAGTCAAGGCTTCTGGGTAGCCACCCCAACCAGGTAGGTGAAGGCATGAACGCAAACCACAAGCAGCTATATCGCTATCCCGATGAAGGCATGATCAGCGGCGTGTCGGCCGGGCTTGGTCGCCATTTCGATATCGACTACTCCGTGGTCCGGGCCGTGTTCGTTGGCCTGACGGTATTCAGCGGATTCGGCCTCGTGGCATACCTTGCATTTTGGGCCCTGCTGGATGCTGCACCCCCCGATGAGCCGGAGGAACCAGTCGATGTGGTCGCGACGACAGATATCTCCCAGAATCCGGTCATCATCACCGAACAAGGCTCCGATTCATCGTAGGGCGGCTCCGTGACGGTCGCGGACAAAGAGTCGAACGTCCCTGGGCACAACCTCCGTCGGTGAGGCCAACTGTAGATATGGAGGCTTCTCGTGACCACCAGCGGTGGTTGAGTGTGAAGGAGTCGAGGCGATGGCTGTTGCGTGGGTTCTTGGGATCGATCGCGGTCAACGCAGGCCTCGGTATCTGGGCGCTCCTGGCCGGAGATTTCGGCCAGGTAGAGGCCAAGGTGCTCGCCACCAGCCTCCTGGTCTCTGGGGCGATGCTCAGCATCCTGGTCAACGGCGCACCTCTCGAACGTCGGGTGCTGTGGCCGCTGCCGGTGGTGGCGGCCGTGACTGCGTCAGGGAGTCTGTGCCTGGTGATCGGTCTCATGTGGGCCGAGATCGACAACGACGCCGCGGCCAAGGTGGTCTTCTCTGGCTTGATCGTGGCGGCAGGAGCGACACTGTCTTGCTTGCTCGCTCTAGTTGCTCTCTCGCCCCAACACGAGCCGCTTCGACTGGCCGACTATGGATTGATCGCACTATTTGGGCTGACCGCACTATGGGGCCTATGGGGTGAGGTTGACAGAGATTGGTACGGACGAGTGCTCGGGATCGAGAGTGTGCTCGTAGCCGCCGCAACGGTGGCTATCCCCGTACTTGGACGGTTCAGGTCGGATGTCGGGCTATCCACCGGTGCCCCATCGGGTCGGCCGGCCTACGTTCCCGCATACCCGATCACGATTGGATCCCTTGTCTCGCGCCCAGCGGTCTCCGTTGACCGCACAGCAACGCTGCGGATCCTCATCGACCGCTTCTCCGACCAAGGGGCCAGTTTCGCCGTTGTTGGCGATTCACTCAGCGTGGCTGGAGTTGTCAGCGCTACTGATGTGCTGCTTGCGATTCATGATGGAGCAGATATCGATGAGGTCACGGTTGCTGAAGCCATGTCAGAAGACGTGGTCGCAGCTGATGCCGATGCGACCCTGCACGAGGGGGCGCGACTGATGACCGAGAACGGCATTCGCCAGTTACTGGTATTGGGTGACCGGGGCGGAGTCGTGTCGATCGTGGACGTGCTGGCGGCCATGGCCGAAGCCCCAGACCCGATCATCAGCTCCGACTCCTCCCGGGGCCCGTCGTAGATCGGAAACGACAGTCAACAACTACGTCCTGGCTATGTTCGGGCCGAAGGCCCCTGGGCAATCCCCAAGGTAGGTATCACGCTGGGATCAGAGCCTTTCGAAGGAGTATGACCATGTTCCTGGAAACCATCCTCGCTGATGCAGTGCAGGCCGGAGAGGAGACTAGGAAGCCAGGATCGGCCATTGCCGGCAAATGGCGGAACCGGCTGGGTTCGACGATGGAGCTGACGGTCGATGGCAATCATCGCATCGATGGCACGTTCCACACTGGAGTCGGGGTGCCAGACAAGAAGCCGGCTTTCCATGTGGTCGGCTTCGCCGAGGGCGACGCGGTGACCTTCTGTGTCGATTTCGGCTCCCTGGGATCGGTAGCAGCATGGGCTGGCCATCATGTTGTCGACGGTGACGACGAGCGCCTCGTCTCGCTCTGGCATCTTGCTCGTCCGGTCCGAGCCCACCACCACCAGGCCGATGTCTGGGCCGCCCTCCTAGCTGGCGGTGACGAGTTCCTGCGTCTGGACTGAGCCCAGTCCAGAGCGATTCGGCGGCGGCCGCCATGACAACAACGACAGGACGAGCCAATGATCCGCACACGAACCAGTGGACCTGTCACCACCATCATTCTCGATGCTCCCCAGCGGAGGAACGCTTTCGATGAGACGATGCTGAGGGACTTGGTCGCCGCGGTTCAAGCTGGTGCCGCCGACAAGGGCTGTCGTTGCATGGTGGTGACGGGGGCCGACCACACCTTCTGCGCCGGACGGAATCTCACCGATGCGGCCGAGCGAGAGATCGGGCCGGTTCTCGACCGTGAGGGTCTGTGGGAAGAGGTGTTTCGGGCCCTGCACCGCTCGTCGACCCCGTCGGTGGCGATTGTCGAAGGCCATGCAGTGGCTGGAGGGTTCACCCTGGCCATGGGGTGCGACTTCGTGATAGCCGACGAGGCCGCTGTCTTCGGGTCGTTCGAGATGCGCAACGGGTTCCCGGCCTCGATGTGTACCCCTCTCTTGACCAAACTTGTACCGCCTCGCGTGGCCCTGGAGTGGGGCATGCTTGGCCAGCCGATACCGGCCCGTCGCCTCTATGAGCAGGGTTTGATCAACCGGCTTGGGGCTGGAGCCGATGAGCTGGCTGTTGTGGCCGAGGAGTTCATTGGTCACCTCACTGAGCTGGATCCGGAAGCGGTGACTATGACCCTGGAGATTCATCGGGCCGCACGCAACCTCCCGCTTGCCGATGCGCTGGCGTTTGGCAAGCAGCAGAACTCACTCGTTGCTGCCTCTGGGATGCTCGACCGGGCCATGCAGCGCTATGCGGCCAAGCGGGGTCGCTAGCTCCGCTTGTCGACCAATCAGGTTGGAGGCCCTGTTCGGATCTCCTACCGGGTCGAGGGCACTAGGGTCGAGCCTCGAGAGCCGCAAGCGGAGGAATTCATGAGCATTCTGGGTACACGCGTCAACCGCAAGGAGGATCCTGCCCTCTTGACAGTCGGTGGTTCCTATGTCGATGATCTGGCCCCAGTCGACGCAGTCCATGCCGTGTTCGTACGCTCCGTCATGCCGCACGCTGAGCTGGCCAGTGTGGATACCTCTGCGGCGGAGGCCGCCCCTGATGTCATCGGCGTCTTCACCGCAACCGATCTGGGGCTTACACCGCTGCCTCCGCTGATGCCCATGTTGAACCAGGACATGTGTCCATCCTGGTTGGCTGCTGATCGGGTGCGCTATGTCGGCGAGCCCTTCGCGGTTGTGGTCGCCGCGACCCGTGAGGCTGCGGTCGATGCCGCTGAGGTGGTCGTCGCCGGCTACGAGCCCCTCCCGGCCGTCGTCTCGACGACCGATTCGTTGACCGATGAGGTCCTGCTCTACCCCCAGGCCGGGACCAATGTCGCCTTCCAGATGCCCAGCGGGGCCGACGAGTCCTTCTTCGACGGCTGCGAGGTAGTCACCAGTTTGTCGTTCCGCAATCAGCGGCTCGCTCCCTGCCCGCTGGAACCGCGGGCTGCGGTGGCCCGATGGGAGACCTCAGACGATGGCCGTCAGCATCTCACCCAATGGTCGAGCACACAGGGGGCTCACAGCACCCGTGACACCCTGGCTGGGGCCCTAGGGGTCGAGCCCGACCAGGTGAGGGTCATCTGCCCCGATGTCGGTGGCGGATTCGGCGCCAAGAGCGGGAGCTACCCGGAGGACATCGTCGTCGCCCTCCTGGCCCGCCACCTCGATCAGCCGGTCCGCTGGACCGAGACTCGAACTGAGAGCATGCTCGGCTTGGTCCACGGGCGGGGCTGCGACTTCGAAGCAACCATTGGGGGAACCGGTGACGGTAGGGTCACCGCCTACAGGATCCACAGCGTCCAAGACAGTGGCGCCCACGCTGCCGTCGGTGCTGTCCTCCCCTTCATTTCCTCCATCGTGGCGTCGGGGGTCTACGACATCGCCAAGGTCGACTTCTCGGCCAGCTCAGTGGTCACCAACACTGTGCCCATGGGGGCCTTCCGAGGTGCCGGCCGCCCGGAAGCAGCGGCTGCCATCGAGCGCATGATGGATGTGTTCGCGGCCGAGATCGGTGTCGATCCAGTCGAGATCCGTCGTCGCAACTTCGTCAGACCAGAGGCCTTTCCGTTCGAGACGCCGACTGGGGCCAATATGGATTCGGGCGAGTACGACAAGGCGATCCAAGCGGTGATCGATGAGGTCGACTACGCCGGTCTGCGAGCCGAACAGCGGCGGCGCCGCCAGGATCCAGATGCTGCGCTGCTGGGACTCGGCTGGTCGGCCTATGTCGAGATCGCAAACCCGTTGGCGAACCCCGAGTTCGGAAGTATCGAGGTTCAATCCGATGGCTCGGCCCTGGTACTCACTGGATCGTCAGCCCATGGACAGGGTCATCACACCGCTTTCGCTCAGGTCGCCAGCGATCTGACCGGGATCCCCTTCGAGCGGATCGAGGTTCGTCACGGCGATACCGATGAGGTCCCCCGAGGGGGTGGCACCGGAGGATCGAAGTCGTTGCAGGTCGGCGGCAGCGCCGTCTACCAGGCCAGTGAGGCAGCGGTGGCCCAGGCCAAGGAGCTAGCCGCCGATCTTCTCGAAGCAGCTCCCGGTGACATTGTCCTCGACACTTCAGACGGCACCTTCTCGGTGGCGGGAACGCCCTCCATATCGGTTGACTGGTCTCAGGTGGCAACCCGGGCCCAAGACGAGCATGGCTCTCCCCTCCACGCCATTGCTGACTTCGTTCCTGGCGGCCCCACGTTTCCTTTCGGAGCCCACCTCTCGGTGGTCGAGATCGATCGAGACACCGGCAACGTAGTCATCTTGCGTCACATCTCGTGTGACGATGCGGGAATCATGGTGAACCCCATGTTGGTCGAGGGTCAGGTCCATGGTGGGGTAGCTTCGGGCATCGCTCAGGCCCTGGTCGAGGAATTCTGCTACGACGCCGGAGGCAATCCTGTGACCGCAAACTTCATGGACTACGCCTTGGTGTCAGCGGCTGAGTTGCCATTCTTCGAGCGCCTTGTCCAGGAGACCCCAACCCCCCGCAACCCGCTGGGAGCCAAGGGCATCGGTGAATCCGGCACCATCGGTGCCACTCCGGCGGTGCAGAACGCCGTGGTGGACGCCCTGGCTCATCTTGGGGTCCGCCATGTCGACATCCCGACTACGCCCGAACGCGTCTGGCGAGCCATGTCTGAGGTTTCCTAGTGTCCGGACGCGGTGTGCCTCACCTGCCGTCAGGCTGTGCGGTTTCTCCCTGTGTAAAGCAGGAAGACTCCACCGATCAGGCCGAAGATCACGGCAAACCACAAGATCACGGACAACAGACCGCCGATCAGAGGGAGACCACCGACCACGAACCGGGCCAAAAAGGCGATGAAGGCCAGCACCAATAGTGCGCTTCCGGGTTCCATCATCAACTTCATCTCGCCACCCTTTCGACCGCCGGACGATCTACCGTCGTTGCCAGAACCACCGTACACCTCACTCCACACCCGAAGGGGCCGGCCATGCCAACCATCTTGGAACAGATCAGTCCGGCGGCTTGGGAGCATCCCACCGACCGGGCCGCCCTGGGCGCGCTGAAGACCATTCCTGGCTTTGATTCTGTCTTGCGCAAGGTGATCGGCATGTTTGGCGAGCGCAATATCCGAATCAACTATCAGGCGCAGGCCTTGCGGGTCGGTCCCTCCCAGTATCCAGATCTCTACCGGATGCTGGTCGAGGCTTGTGAGCGGCTCGATACTGATATCCCTCCCTTGTATGTTTCCCAGACCCCGTTGGCCAATGCGGGAGCCATCGGCATGGACCACCCTTTCATCGTGTTGAACAGCTCGCTGATCGAGCTTTCCCGCCCCGAGGAGATCCAGTTCATTCTCGGCCATGAGCTAGCTCACATCCTCAGCGATCACGCCCTCTACCGAACCCTGCTCTTCCTACTGCTTGACTTCACTGTCCCCGTTGTCCCGGTAGTGGGTCAGGCCGCGATGCCGATCACGCTCGCCCTGTTGGAATGGCACCGGAAGTCGGAGGTGTCCTGTGATCGCGCCGGCCTGTTGACGGTGCAGGATGCAGACATCGCGTACGGTGCCCTTGGAGTGATGGCCGGAGGGGTTCGGGGTCGGGAGGGCACGATCGACATTGCCGCGTTGCGGGACCAGTCGAACGAGTACTTGGATGCGGAGGGACTCGATGCCTTCTTCAAGTTCATGTCGACGGCAGGGAGAACCCACCCCTTCCCAGTCATCCGTGTTGCTGAGCTGAGCAAATTCATCGAAGGAGGGCCGTATACCGCCATTCTCGATGGTGACTATGTGCGGCGGGGCGAGGAGCCTCCCTTGCTACAGGACCTCGAGCAGGCCCGACAAGGGTTCTCGGACTCGGCGCAGCGGGTGTTTGCCAACGCCGACAAACATGTCAACAGGACCCTCACCGGTTGGGCCCGAAAGGTTCGAGGGTGACCAAGGACATCTGACCTTGGGCTTCGGTTTCGGGACTTGGCGGTCCGATGTCGCCCCGGGACCAAGTGCTCTTGTCCGGCCGGGCCGAGGAGGCCACAGTTGAAATGGAGTGGGGATGTGCCCCAACCGTCTCATGGAGGTGATCTTGTCCGTCGAAACCGAACCTGTTCTCGCTGGGCTCCGGCGAATGATCGCAGAGGAGATGCACCTCCTGATCCAAGAGCTCGAGGATTCGCTGGAAGCAGGTCAGGTCGACCGGCTCGACCATCTCACCAAGGCTCTCGAGGAGGCTGCCGAGCTACTGAGGCAGCATCAAGCCGCTCGCCCCGCCTGAGGGCGGCACCCTCTATCTCATCCCGTGTGATCATCAGCCGATCAATAGATGGATCAGTAGCCGACGTTCGATAGGTACGGTCCTCGACGAGACGTCAGCTGCCAGCGAGAGAGGATCAGCTCCGATGCCTGACCTACAAAGGGACGACCCGCAGGCATCCACGGATGAGACACAGCAGGTTGTCTACGCCATATCGCACGACCTACGAGCATCGGCCCGACATATCAAATCGTTCGTTCAGCTCCTAGAGGGCCACTTGGGTGAGCAACTCGATGATGAGGCGAGGGACTACATCAATCGAATCGGCACTGCGGCCGACTCCTTGCAAGCGAAGCTGGATGCTCTTACCCGACTATCCCGGGTCGCTACTGGGGGTGTTGAACCTGTGCCGTGCAGCGTACGAGAAGCACTCAACGACGCCCTGACTGTCCTCGGTCCGTCGATTCGGGGCGCCAGAGTGATCGTAGGCGTCGACCCCATGGGAATGGTGATTGCTGATCCAGGGCAGCTAGTCACTGTGTTCGTCGAGGTGATTGGCAACGCGCTCAAGTTCTGTTCTGAACCGACCCAGATTCGAGTCACGTCAGAGGCAGACGGTGACCGATGCATTGTGCGCGTGGTCGACAGCGGACCGGGATTCCGAACCGGCGACTGCAATGCCGCCTTCGAGCTGTTCAGAAGGTTCCACAAGGCGACGATCCCGGGCACCGGCACTGGTCTGGCCATCGTCCGTCGCATAGGCGACCGCCATCGGGCTGGGGTGACGATCGACTCGAGCCCAGACGGTGGCACGACAGTCCAATTCACCCTGCCAGCGGTGACCGAACACACCGCTGGAGATCGGCTCGCCCGGCTAGCAGGCCCGTGAGCTAGGGCAAGAGGTGAAGAACGACGGGGACCAGAATCCCCAACAGGCGTTGAGCTGACCAGCTGTGGCGCTCTTCCTCGTGATAGGCCATGAGAATCATTGCGGCTCTTGTGCTTCACCGCGACCGGATTCTCGTCGAAACAATAATGCACATCGTTTCTGGATGGCGCACGATCCTCGACAAGCCAACGTCGATCGGTAGTTCGAAGTCGAAAGGGAATCGCCATGGCCCTAGCACAAGCCGACATTTCTGCACCCCTGAGGGTTGCGATGGCCGATGACGATACCGCCGAGCACATGCTCATCCAGATGGCGGCCGATCAGGCTGAGCTTGATGCTGACTTCTCCTTCTACGAGTGCGGCGAGGACCTTCTCTCGAATCTCCGCAACATCGCACATCCCAACGATCTGCCACAGATCATCATCCTCGACCTACGCATGCCCGGCCTCGATGGCTATGCGACGCTCGACCAACTCCATGGCGATCCAGCGCTCTGGGCCATCCCGGTCGTCGTTCTGACGTCCTCAGCCCGTGAGGCAGAACGATCACTCAGCCTCAGCCGGGGGGCCAGCCTCTTCCAAGAAAAGCCAGAGGACTTCTCCAAGCTCGTCAGCCTCGCCCGTGGACTACCCCTTCTCGCCATCTGCTGGGACGGCGCCATCACGTCCAACAGGTAGCTTGGGTCCAACAGACTCCGCCACGAACCTCACCTACGCCAGGAGAGCTCAGCCACCACCGAAGAGCTGGGTCCAGTAGTTCCCTTGGCTACTAACGCCGACTCCAAGGTGGTTGTAGCGACAGTTCAAGATGTTGGCGCGATGACCAGAACTGTTCATCCAACCATTCATCACCGCCTCGGATGACCTGTAGCCGTAGGCGATGTTCTCGCCGATGAACGAGTTTTGATAGCCGGCGGCCGAAGCCCGATCCCAGGGCTTCGAACCGTCGAGGCCCGTATGATCGAAATAGTCGTTGATCGCCATGTCCTCGCTGTGGGCATCAGCTGCATTGTTGAGTTGGGTGTTGAGGGTCAGTGCACCACAGCCCGCACTGGACCGCTCGACGTTCACGAGGTTCAGGATCTGCTGCTCGACTGGACCAGAACCGCCCCCGGCTGAGGTTGAGGTTGGCGCCGTCGTCGTTGGTGGAGGGGTTGTTGGCGGAGGGGTTGTTGGTGAAGCCGTCGCAGGTAGGGAAGTTGATGTTGCGGTCGTTGGTGGATCCGTTGTGGTCAGCGACGCCGTCGCCGGGACGAGGGTCGTCGACAGGACGGGGGTGGTCGTCGGCGCCCCCAATGTCGACTGGAGGCTGCTTGTATTGGACCCGGCTGTCGTTGGTGGGCCGGGTGAGGTTGGTGGCGGGCTTGGTGACGGAGATGGTGGAGACTCAGCTCCATCGGCCGAGGCGTCTACTGGCGCTGCCGACCCATCTGGGAATGGATTGGTAGCGCCCAACGGGTCACTGGGATCGACATTGTCGACCACGTCCAGCAAGGGCGCGGATAGCTGACTGGTCTGGACAGCCGACGAACCGATTGCAACCACGAAGACGCCGATCCCGAGACCAACCAGGGTTATGGCGATGGCAAGTATGCGAGCCCAAGGCCACGCCAGGAATTCATCGGGGTGATACCAGTTTGGCGCTGGTAGAGGGGCGGACCAAGGGTCGTCAGCGTGCTCACTGGCGGTGGGGCCTGACTGGGTGAGGACGGGCATGTCTCTCCTGCAACAGAACGATGAACACCGTTCTGCTGCCCCGACGGTGCTCCCTCGTTGTACCAGCTACCCCTTGCATCTGCAACAGGCTGGACCAGCTACCGGCTTGACTAGCAACGAGGCGCCAGCGGTCGGGTTCAGGAGCCAACCGCCAGCATGCCAGCCACCGAGCCGATGGCGAGGAATGGACCGAAGCTGAAGGCCACATCCCGTCGGCGGAAGACGACGATCAACACCACAGCGACGGCTGCACCGGACATCGCTCCCACCCAGGCCGTGGTCACGATCGCGTCCCGGCCGAGCCAGCCGGCGATCGTACCGACGGTCAATGCCAGCTTCACATCTCCCATCCCGAACCGCGTTGCCAGCAGGACAAAGGCGAAGGTCAGCCCGATCCCCAAGGCTCCAAGCGCCGCTACCAGGTTCGAGCGGGCGATGCCGCCGGCCAAGACCGCCAGAGTCGTGGCCGCAGCGAGCGGCAAGGTGATCCGGTTTGGCAGGCGCTGCTCGGCGATGTCGACGGCAGACAACACGCCATAGATCAGGACCACTATCGCTAGTAGGACAGAAGTCACGGGATCGGCCCGGTGGTCCACCACCACGGCTATGAGAGCAGCGGCGGTGGCACCGCCAATAGCAACTCTGACGACTGGATGGTGGCTGGTCACGGGTGGGGCTGTTGCCATCGGGCATCCGGCCAAAGGCGCTGCGCCTCGAGCGGCGACCTCTGTGGTGTCTGGCCGGCCCCCGGCGCCGGTGCGTGGAGTCATCGTCGCCCCACTCACGGTTGGTCCTCCTCGAAGCGCCATCGGTTCTTGTGGGCCAAGACCACGGCCTCGAGCTGCGACCTGACCCCGAGCTTGCCCAGCACGCTCCTGATCTGGGCCCGAATGGTCGCCACCGAAACATAGTGGCGCTCGGCCAGGGTGGAGGGGCCGTGACCGTTCATCAACCCCGCCAATACCTGCCGTTCCCGTGGTGAGAGCCCGGCGAAGGGAGCGTACAGCTTGTTCTGCTCGGCCTCATAGCGATGCAGCTCAGCGGCCAGGCTGCCCTGCTGACCGGCCCGGACCACCTGCCCGTTTGCCACCCGAAGGATGACGTCGACGATGTCGGCCAGCGGCTCGGCCTTGGACAGCACGACCTCCGCCCCCTCTCCCGAAGCCCGGGCCAACCGTTGCCGGTCGGCCTCGCCAGTCAGGACGACGACCCGATTGGTCGCTCCGACGAGGGGCCTTATCAGTGCCAGTCCTCCACCACTGAACGGCAGGCCGAGGTCGACAACGACGCAGTCTGGTCGCCGGGAGGAGATGGTGTTCAGCAATTGGTCGGGGCCGACCCTCGGATCGAGCAGGTCTACCTCGGCCCCAGATTGCTCCAACCCTGCCTGCAGGCCGGCGGCCAGTAGAGGATGGTCTTCGATGATGACGACGCGCCGTGGCTCCATCAGGCCACCGCCACTGGCGGGTGGGACCGCAGGGTGAGTACGAAAGTGGTTTGACCAGCCACAGCCGGACGCACTCGAAGCTCAGCCCCATTGACGCCGGCCAGCATCCGCGCCCGCGCCAGCCCGAGCCCCTGCCCAGCGGGATGGGTCGAAACCCCCCGACCGAAGATGGCCTCCGGATCGCCGGCTGGAAGTTGGCCAGGGCTGGACACGGAGACCTGGGTCAGGTGCTCGCCCTCGGCGAGATCAACGACGATCGGGCCCGAGTTGCCATGCCGCTCCGCATTGGACAATAAGTTGTCGACGATGGCCAAGACCTCCGATTCCTCACCCCAGGCCATGGCCGATTCGGGGCTCTGCAGGGAGATGTCGCCCCCGGCCGCCTGACGGGTGGCCACCAGGTTGCCTAGCCGATCAGCCAGATCGAACGTATTGATGGTGCGGGCGCCAGTGAGAGTCAGCCGGCGGAGACGGGCCGCCTCCGCCTGCAAAGGAGCGGCAAGGTCACCGTCAAAGGAACCGATCGCAGCCTCGATGGCCAGCAGACCACTGCGCAGATCATGGAGCAGGTCCTCGACACGGGACACCTCATCCTCGATCCGCTTGCGAGACTCCGTGAGCTCGATCAGCGACCGATGCTCGGCCACTTCGAGATCGATCAGCACACCGTAGAGGCCCGTCATCCCAGCCACGGCCGCCAACAAGGCAAGAGAGCCACTACTGGCCGCTGCTGGCTGAAAGCGGATCAGAGCTGCCACCATGCCGAGCCCCAGCGAACTCAGACCGCCGAAGACCTCGAGCCAGTGAGCACTGCGGATTCCATTGGCTGTGAGGAGAATCGCCATGGTGCAGGCGACGAACACCACAGTCGAGTTGACCGCATACAAGACTTGGGTCTGCCCGACGAAGGTCAACCACGACCAAGCGGCGCCCGGTCCGAGGAGAAGCGCCGCCATGGCCGCGACCCAGCCGTTCCGGATTGCCAGCGCCCGGTGGGCCACCAGGACTCCCCCGATGGCGAAGGTCGTGGTTGCGACCACGCCAAACTGGGATGAGGTGCCAGTCGACAGCGTGAGGGGGCCGGCAACTTCGGCCCCGGCCAACACAAGCAGGCCGGTGAATGCGACCACAAAGGTAGCCAATGCCAGGCCCACGGGCGGGCCTGGCCGACCAGGTGCTCGAGATGTTCCGTACTCGAGGGCCAGAAGAGTAGTCATTTGAAACATCCATCTACTGAGCTCGTCATCTAGTGCCCCGTCCGCTCACAAAGCCCTTTCCAACCAAAGTCTGCGCCAACACCACTGGTGTAGCGAATGTGAGTGTCTCCTCGTGTTGAAGCATTGTGCCGGATGGGTTGCCTCGTCACCTACCACAGCCGTGCAATGCAGTGGCGAATACTCAATTTTGTGGATGTGATGAGTCATGACCGGCTGCACAATGCCTTCAAGAAGCAACAACAAGGCGAGGAGCACTTCATGTTGAATATCATTCGTTGTCGGACATGGTTGGCTGACAAGCTTGGCCAGGAGCGGGGGGCCGGCTTGGCCGAGTATGCCCTCCTACTCTTCGTCGTGGCCGTAGCAGCCGCCGGCATCATCGGAATCTTTGGCGCCGACATCATTGCCGCATTCGAAGAAGCCACCGACGCACTTCCCTCCGACCCCACTACGCCGACCACGACGGGGCCCTAGTATCGCTTCGACCAGGAGGCACTCGCAGGGCCAACTGACCGTGCCCTCTGGTCGAAACGGTGGCATCCGTGCCACCGTTCAGACGGAGCGCCCCGCTGCAACCGCCGCAGTGGCAGGGCGCTCCGGCTTCCGTCGACCAAGCACCAAGACCGACGGTGACTGGGTGTATAGATCACAATCATCCTAGTTGTCCACCATTTTCTCTTGTTCATTTTGCTTGGTGGATCGGATACCTCTTTCTAGGAGGAATGCTGATATCTCCTTCAACATGGGTCTAGATCCAGGAGGGTGCAGCAGGATTCATCTAGATTGGGGTCGAAAACGAAGTTCGATAATACCAGATCAAGTCAAGCGACCTCCAGATGGCAATGTGGACACGTTGGTAAGGGATTATTGACCCTTGTCAAAGGGAAGGAAGTCTGGCTATGTTGCCCTCCGCAGAGGTGGGCCAGGACTGGTCGGACTTGGCGGTTGGCTGGAAGGAAGCAATGAGGCGACAGCGGAGGGTGGGGCGCGGATGTCAGCGCTCCGTGACAGGTGATCGAGGAGCGAGT
>JAAETV010000562.1 GCA_024227975.1 Actinomycetes bacterium | reverse complement strand
TGAGATCAGATCGGGGCTCGGCATCGGTCGAGTTGGTGGTGCTGGTCATACCGATCATGGTGTTGGTCGCCTTCGCCGTGTTCGTCGGCCGCTATGGCGCCGCCCAACAGGATGTAACCTCGGCCGCTCGCGACGCGGCGCGAGCAGCAGCCGTCCGCCAGTTCCCAGCGGCGGCCCAGGTTGATGGCCAGCAAGCGGCCGAACGTACTCTCGTCAACCGGGACCTCACCTGCCGCCAGCTCGATATCGAGGTTGCCACCGATGACCTCCGACCCGGGGGAACGGTAACGGCCCGTATCACCTGCGTCTTGTTGATCAGTGACGTTGCTGGGTTCGGCATGCCCGGCTCCACAACCGTCGAGGCGACCTCGACTGCCGTCGTCGACCACTTTCGAGGAGGTGAACCCAACTCCTGATGAGCTGGCTCTTCCCGTCAAGGTACCGATCTCGTCTCGTCGATCGCTTCTTCACCGCCCGTCGTACCATCGAGCTACTGGCTGATGAGCGGGGAGGGGTGAGCATATTCGTAGTGCTCCTCGTGGTGCCGATGGTGATGATGGCCGGCCTGGCCTTCGATGGAGGCCACATCCTGTCGACCCGGCGAGAAGTCGCCGACACCGCCCAGCAGGCCGCCCTGGCCGGAGCCCAGGCCATCGACGGCCCAGCCGTTCGCCAGGGGGAGATCAGGGTCAACGCTGGTCTGGTCCACGCCGCCGCTTCTGGATATCTGGCCGATGCCGGCCACACCGGCACGGTCCAGGTCTCGGTGTCAGAGGTGACGGTGACCGTGACCCAGGTAGTCGATATGCAGCTCTTGTCGGCCATCGGGATCGGCCCCAAGACCGTATCCGGAACAGCCACCAGCCGTCTGGTGCGAGGGGTCGACGGCCCCGAAAACTGATTTCGAAACCCCGACCGGCAACTGGGCTGCTAGCCCTCACCCTCGAGCGTGATCTCGATCATGGGGGAGGTGTCGACGAGAGCATCGAGCTCGGCCTGGGTCTGATACCACGAGAGATCAGGGTGGGTCATCGCGTCCCGCCTCAGATCTCGGTCGTCGACCAGTTCGGCCCGGCCGGGGAAGTCACCGAAGGGGGTGTGGATGATGACAGCCGGATCGGCTCGGACGTTGGCCAGCCAATCCCTTGGCCCCGGGGTACCGGTGATGATGAAACGATCC
>JAAETV010000561.1 GCA_024227975.1 Actinomycetes bacterium | reverse complement strand
CAGCTGTGGTCACTGAAGGTACCCGTCGACCACTTCGACCCAGTGGCCGTCCGAGCCGCTTTCGAGGTCGACTACGAGCGGCTGTATGGCCATGTCCAACCTCAGGGCACGATCATGGTGGCGACAGCTCGGATCGTCGCCACCGCCTCCACCGGCACCCTTGCACCAGCTCGGGCCAGCGGCGGCGCGGTCAGCCCCGAGCCCCAGGAGACGCGCAAGGTGTGGCACGGAAGCCACGGCTGGCTCGACACCCCTGTCTACCGGGGCCGCGACCTGACCGAGGCCGGGGTCCTCCTGGCCGGACCGGTCCTGGTCGAGGAGCAGACCACCACGGTTGTGGTTGGCCCCGATGCCACCCTCATCGTCGACGACACCGCCAATTTCGCCATCGAGGTGACTGGGACCACAACCCCGACCCCCACTTCGACGGTGGATTCCTCCCCTGGCCTCGATCCGATCGTTCTGTCGTTGATGCAGAACCGGCTCGATCAGATCACCCGCCATATGGGTTGGGTCATGACCCGCACTGCTCGCAGCACCATCTTCAGCCAGTCTCACGACTTCTCCTGTTTCATAGCCACCGCCGATGGCACCCTGGCGGCCAACGCTGATGGGCTCCCGATCCACACCGGGGGCGGCGGATTCGCGGTGCGGGCCCTGCTGGCCCGCTGGGGTGACGACATCGCCCCCGATGACGTGTTCCTGTTGTCTGACCCCTATGTGGCTGGTGGGAACCATCTTCCGGACTGGGTCATCGCCCGTCCTATCTTCGTCGAGTCCGAATCCGAGTCCGAGTCCGGCGCAGGTTCGTCCCGCCTCGTCGGCTTCTGCTGCAACCGGGCCCATCAGTCAGACATCGGGGGCGGGATTGCTGGTACCTACAACCCTGAAGCGACAGAGATCTGGCACGAAGGCATCCGCCTCCCCGTGCTCAAGCTGGTGGAACAGGGCCAGGTTCGCGCCGATGTCTGGGAGCTACTCCTCATCAACTGCCGCACCCCCGAACTGCTCGACGGTGACCTGCTAGCCATGATCGGCTCGACCAGGATCGGGGCCGAGCGGGTCATCGACCTGGTCGACGACCTCGGCGTCGAGAACTACTTCAACCACCTCGACGGGATCCTCGACCATGCCGAGCGAAGGATGGGCCAGGCCGTCGCCCGTCTGCCCGACGGCGTGTACATCGGCTCCGATTTCAGCGACAACGATTGCTTCGATCCGATGGAAATCGAGGTCAGGGCCACTATCACCGTGACCGGCGACCGGATGCTGATCGACTTCACCGGTAGCGACGATCAGATCAGAGGGTTCAAGAACTCGTCTCTGGCCAACACACACTCGGCCGCCTTCCTCGCCGTGTCATCGTTCTTCGACACTGACATCCCCCGCAACGAGGGGACCTACCGCCGGGTCGAGATCGTGGCCCCCGAGGGCAGCATCGTAAACGCCAGACCCCCGGCCCCCATGACCATGAACACCGTGTTCGTGGCTCACGAGATCGTCCACGCAGTATGGAAGGCGCTGGCCAAGGCCGACCCGTCCCGAGCCCTGGCCGGCTGGTCCAAGACTGTGCACGGCCATGTGGCTGGGTTCGACGACGATGGGGCTACCTGGGTGATGTACCACTGGCACGCCATGGGTAGTCCGGGAGCAACAGCTGAACGTGATGGCTTCAATCAGATGGGGCACCTCATCACCCTGGGTGGTCTCGACCTGCCAAACCTGGAGTTCCACGAACAGAACTTCCCTGTCACCTACCGCTGCTGGGAGTTCCGAACCGACGCCGCCGGCGCCGGCCGCAACCGGGGCGGAACCGGGGTTCGCTACGAAGCTGATGTCGACGTTCCGGCCACCTGGTCGTTCCGGGCCGAAGGGCTCGACACCCCATCCGGCTATGGCGTTGGAGGGGGAGGAGTGGGCCGGGTCGGCCAGGAATGGGTCGAACTGCTCGATTCCGGGATCGACGGTAGACGGTTCGTCCCTCCGAAGTACGGGGTTCGCCAGCTCGGCCCAGCCCGCATGATCGCTCTGACCCCGGGGGGAGGGGGCTGGGGCGACCCCTTCGAGCGGGATCCGGCTCTCGTACTGCGAGATGTCCGGGACGGGGTGGTCTCGGTCGAGGCCGCGGCTGCTGATTACGGGGTGATCATCACCTCTGACGGACGTGGCGTCGATGCCGATGAAACGGCAGCTACCCGTAGTGACCGGGAGGGTCAGTGACCAAGCCAAATGAGCTCGACGCTTCGGAGGCTCGCCGCCTCATCGGCCAAGGTGAGCTGTCTCCAGTCGAGCTACTCGATGCGTGCTTGACCCAGACCGATGCCATCGATCCAGCCGTCAACGCCATGGTCGTGCGGGCCGACGAGAGGGCTCGGGCCGAAGCGGCTGCCGCCGCTGATGCCGTGGCTCGAGGTGATGAGCTCGGTCCCCTCCACGGGCTGCCCGTCGCCATCAAGGACCTCCAAGCCACCGCCGGGATCCCAACCACCCTGGGGGCCGAAGCCAACGCTGATCATGTACCAACAGTCGACGCTGGGATCGTGGCCCGGGTCCGTCAGGCGGGCGGGATCGTGGTCGGCAAGACAAACGTGCCCGAACGCAGTATCGGGGCCAATACCGTCAACCGCCTCTTTGGAGCCACCGGCAACCCGTTCGATCCCCAGCTGACGTGTGGAGGCTCATCTGGCGGCTCGGCCGTGGTCCTGGCGGCGGAGATGGTGCCCTTGGCCACTGGTTCGGATCACGGGGGCAGCCTCCGCATCCCAGCCTGCTACTGCGGGGTTGTCGGCCATCGCTCCACCCCGGGAGTGGTCCCGTTCGAGGAGAGGACCATCACCCAGACGTTCTATTCGGTCCAGGGGCCCATGGGGCGCACGGTTGGCGACAGTGCCCTGTTGCTGTCGGCCATTGCCGGGCGGAACCGGCGGGATCCGATGTCGTTTCCCCTCGACAACACCGCCTTCGCCACCCTCAACGAGATCGATCTGTCGACCTTGCGGGTCGGGGTCAGCGAGGATCTCGGTGGGGTACTGGTCTCGGAATCGGTCAGGGCTACCTTCCGCCAGAGGGTGGAGCGCATGGCGTCCCTCGTCGGGTCATGTGTCGAGCTCGACATCGATCTGCGGGCGGCCGCCGACGTCGATTGGAGGCTGCGGAGCGATGTCTTCGCCGTCCAGTATCAGCGGGAGGCCGAATCGTGGGACGAGGGCTTCAATCCCAATATCCGCCGCACCTATGAGTCGGCTCTAGCCACCCCCATGGAGGTCATCGCTGCCGGTCGACGGACCCAGATGGAGCTGTACCAACACTTCCAGGCCCAGTTCGACCAGGTCGACATCGTGATCTGCCCCGGGGTCAGTGTCTCCCCTTTCCCCTGGCGTCAGCTCTACCCCATGGAGATCGACGGGGCCCCGGTCGAGAACTACATGGCCTGGCTGGCCCTTACCGCCTCGATCACGGTGGTCGGCCATCCGGTGACCGCCTTGCCATGCGGGCTCGACGACCATGGTCTCCCCTTCGGTTTGCAACTGATCGGACCGGCATACGATGACCACCGCCTACTGTCGATGGCGCAAGGATTCGAAACGGCCTTCGCCGCCGATGGGGTTATGAGCCGGCCTCGTCCGGACTTCAGCCGCCTACGGACCGAGACCCCTGATCTACGAACCGATGGCCGTCGAGTCCAGCTCGGATCCTGATTCCGTCTCACCCCAGATGGCAACCGGGTCCGATTGGCCACTAGCTCGGGCGGCCCCGGTGCCCCGATCGATATTGAGATTCACCCCGTTGAGGTAGCTGGCCGCAGCCTGGTCGGCCAGAAACAACATGGCCGGGGCCATCTCCTCGGGGCGGGCCATCCTCCCGGCCACCGCCTCGGCCTGATCGATCAGGTCATCGCCGAGGCCGCGGCGAAAGTCGGGGATGATCGAGGTGTTGGTCACCCCGGGACAGATGCTGTTCATCCGGATTCCAGCCGGGAGGAGCTGGACCGAGCGCCACAGGGTGTAGAACTGCACCGCTTCTTTGGAGAACGCGTAGCCGTCGCCAACGACATCAGGGTTGGCCCGGGTCCAGGCCAGCCCGGCCTCGAAGGTGGCCGCCTCCATCAGCTGGTGATGCTCGGCCTGGCGTTCAGCCCAGGCCCGCCCGGCAGTGGAGGCTATGTTGACCACCGATCCTCCGGCCGGGATACGGGGGAGGAGGAGCTCGGTGAGGTGGCGCAGGCCGAGCCAGTTGATCTTCATGACCTCCTCAGGGCTGAACCGTCCACCATTGGGGACGCCCGCACAACTCATGACGACGTCGATGGTCGCCGGTAGGCGCTCGACGGTCGCTTCGATTGCTCCCGGGTCACCGAGGTCGCAGAGGTATGACTCGCCGTCGGCGTTGACGGGAGCGACATCGAGGGTGTGGACGGTGGCCCCGTGTTCGATGATGAGGGAGGTCGTTGCTGCCCCGATTCCTGAGGCGGCCCCAGTGATGATCACCTGCTTGCCGCTGAAGTCGAAGAGTGTTGCCATTGGGCAACCTTAGAGTCGTCACCGCAGCGGCAACAGCTTGGAACTAGCCTCGCTTCTCCGCCACCCAGGCCAGGAAGCGGTCGCGGGGCCAAGTGTTGACCACCAACTCCCGGGGGGCCCAACCTCGCTGGGCCGTGCTGACCCCGTATTCCATGCGGCCCAGCTCTGAGGTGTGGTGGCTGTCGGTGTTGATGACGATCTTCACCCCTCGCTCGACGGCCTTGCGTACCACCTCTGATGCCGCGTCGAGACGATCCAGGGCCCCATTGATCTCGAGGGCGACATCGAACTGGAACAAGGCTTCGAGCACGATGTCGACGTCGATCTCGATGCCGGGACGACGACCGATGTAGCGGCCAGTGAGGTGGCCGATGGAATTGACCGTCGGGTCGGAGATGGCCTTCACCAGGCGGGCCGTTTGCTTGACCGGGGGAGCATCGAAGTGGGAGTGGACCGAGGCGACGGTGTAGTCGAAGTTGGCCCGGAAGTCGGCGTCATAGTCCAGACCCCCACTGGCTCCGATATTCAACTCACAACCCCACAGGATGGTGAGGTCGGGGTAGTCATGCTGGAGGGTGCGAATGGCTTCCCTCTGTTCCAGGAGCTCATTCCGGGTCGAACCGTTGATGGCCAGATCCTCACCGTGGTCGGTGATGGCCAGATACTCATAGCCACGGTCGGCGGCCACCTTCACCATGTCGGCCAAAGGGGCTCGACCATCGCGGGATAGGTCGGTGTGATAGTGGAGATCGCCCTTGATGTGGGACAGTTCGACCAGCTCCGGCAGGGACTTCCTGGCCGCAGCCTCGATTTCCCCGCTGGCCTCGCGCAGCGGGGCCGGGATGTAGGCGAGATCGAGGGCGGCATAGATGCTGGCTTCGGTGGTGCTGGCGATCACGGTGCCGACCTCTTCGGCATCGAGTAGGCCGTACTCGTTGAGGAGCCAGCCCCGGTCCATGGCCCGCTGGCGCAGGGCGATGTTGTGGGCCTTCGACCCGGTGAAGTACAAGGTTGCCGCCCCGAATTGGCCGGGGGTCACCACCCTCACGTCGACTTGGAGCCCACCCGATGTCAGGTACGACGTCTTGGTCTCGCCACTGAGCACGATCTCGGCCACGGTTCCGTGTTTGACGACGGCGGCCATGACCGATGCCGGGTTGACGGCGGCCACGGTGATATCGATGTCGCCAACCGTCTCCGACATGCGCCGCAGGCTGCCGCCATAGGCCACATTGGTAACCCCTTCGAGGAGTCGAAGGTTGGCCACAAGCCGGTTGGCGAGGGGGAGTGCCTGGGCGATGGGGGTCCGGTGGTCCTTTCCGGTTAGACCAAGCCTCTCGATGGCCTTGGCGATCTTGGCCTCACTGGTGGCACCCATGCGGGGTAGGGTCCGCAGCTGTTCAGCGGCGATGGCGGCCTTCAATCCCTCCACGTCCTCAACGCCTAGCTCGCTCCTGATCAGCTTCAACGTCTTGGGCCCCAGTCCCGGGATCCTGGACATCTCGACAAACGACGGGGGGTAGCGTTCCCTCAGCTGTTCCAGCTTGGTCACCGTTCCGGTGTCGACAAGTTGCTTGATCTTGGTCGCCGTTGCCTTGCCAACACCTTTGATCTTTGTCAGCTCTGTCGCCGACAATCCGGTGACATCGGTTCCGAGGCCTTCCAAACTGAGCTTGGCGTTCTCGTAGGCTCGGACCTTGAACGATTGGGGACTCTCCTCGTCCAGAGCAGTGAGAGCGATCAGCTCGTCGAGCATCGCAAGCACGTCGGCCATTGTCGCCATACCCGGTAGTCTAGAGACCACGATGGCGGTGTCTTCTAAGTCGGACCCCTCATAGTTTGGCGACAACTGTGGGGCTCGAGGCAGCTCCTTCGGTGACAGTGTGGCAGACTACGCCGGCCACACCGGGGGTGATGACGAGAGGAGGGCGCAGCCTATGGCGGCGGCGACACTGGCCCAGGAGTTGAAGTCTGAGAGAATCGACTTCGCCCAGCTTCATGATGACTATGAACCTGTCCTGAAGCTTGTCAAGGAACTGATTGGTGTCATCCCGAACTGTGACCCCTACCTGGAGATCTGGCCCATCGGGTTTCGGAGCTACAACCTGCTGGTCCCCAATCTCTTGAACCTGCCGGCATCCTTGCTGGGCCAGTCCGCACCGAAAGACCTCGTGGGTCTAGCCATGTATGTGGCCAGTCGCTCCTCCGGCTGTATGTACTGCTCGGCCCACACCTGCTCCTTCGCCCTGCGCCGGGGGACTTCACCTGACACCGTCACCGGCGACTACAACGAGGTCGAGGCCGCCGTTGCTTCCGCGGCCGAGTCGCTGGGCCGTGCTCCCTCCGATCTCACCGGTGCTCAAGTCAAGGAGCTGGAGCAGTACCTGTCGACTGAGGACATCGAGTGGATCGTCCTGTCAGTGGCCATGATGGGTTTCCTCAACAAGTTCATGGATGCCATGGGAATCGAGCTCGAACCCGAGGCCATCGCCGATGTCGAAGAGCTGATCGGGCCGACCGGCTGGTCCCAAGGCAAGCATGACTGGAGCGAAGACGACGACGAAGACGAGGACGACGACGAGGTAGTCGAGTCCGGGGGCGAGATTCCCACCGACTCGATCGGTACCTACCTCCGGGTGTTCCGCCAAGCTCCTGGCGCCATCCGGCTTGAAAACCGTTGGACCAAGGGTGTCTCGGGTCGTATCGGACTGGCCCTGGTGATGTTGGAGGACGAGGTTGGCTACTCATTCCCCATATTCGGCAGCCTTCGTCACAAGCGGGCAGTCAAGGCCATCGCCACCATCTTGCGTGACAACCTGAACCCGGAGCATTCCGAGATCGGTATCGGGGCCAAGTGCCTGGCCGGTCTGGTCTTCGCCAAGATGGCGGACAACGAGATGCTCCAGGCCGAGATGTTACAGCTGGCCGAGACCCTGGCTCCTGAGCTCGACCTGGATCTGCTGGTCGATGTCGGTCGCTTCGCTACGGCCGAGAACGAGGGCTTGGTGATGCCTGAGGGCCTCTCCAAGGTCGATGCCGCCGCCATCATTTTGGCCAAGGCGGGCTCAACCAGTCCGGCTGAGATCAACGAGATCACGATCTCCACCGTTATCGATCAGTTGACCCCACCTCAGATCATCGAGATCATCGTCTGGATATCCATCTGCCAGATGCTGCATCGCCTCTATTCCTTCTACGACGCCCGGATTGGTCTCACCTAGGAATGCCCTGACCTGGGGCGGCCCTCATTCGAGGACTTGCCAGTCAATGGGTCGGGACAGCTCCGGTAGGGGACTGATCCCCATGACCTCGACATATTTCTGAGCAGCCCCCGTGTTGTAGACGACGACCCGCTCGTCGGGGTCGATGGACCCTTCGGCCACCATGGCTTCCAGCACCCCGAGACAAGCTCCCGCTTCGGGAGCAAAGGCGATCCCTTCCAGGGCGGCGCCCCTGCGGGCCCAGTCGAGCAGGTCCGCTTCGGCACAGGCTCGGGCCTGGCCTCCCGATTCCCGGACGGCATCGAGAATCATGAAGTCACCAACCGCGACCGGGACGCGTAGCCCACTGGCTGCCGTCTCTGGGTTGGGGAAGGGCTCAGCGAAGCGCTCGTTCTGTTCCCAGGCGGTGCTGATGGGGGCGCATCCGTCGGCCTGGCACGAGATCATGCGAGGCCGACGCTCGGTGTTGAGCCAACCCAGCTCGCCCAGCTCGTCGAACGCCTTCCACATCCCGATCAAGCCCGTCCCTCCACCGGTGGGATACATGATGACGTCGGGGAGATCCCAGTCGAGCTGCTCGGCCAATTCCAGTCCCATCGTCTTCTTACCCTCGATGCGATATGGCTCTTTCAGAGTTGATACGTCGAACCAACCCATGTGGGGGGTGCCATCACGAACCACGCCCCCACAATCATTGATCAGCCCATCGATGAGGTAGGCGTTGGCCCCGTAGTATGCGGCCTCGTACTGGTTGACGATGGGGGTATCGGCCGGCATGAAGACGAAGGCTTCGAGCCCGACTCGGGCCGCGTAGGCGGCCATGGCTCCACCGGCATTGCCAGCAGTAGGAATGGCCAGCCGCTCGACCCCCAGCTCATTGGCCCTGCTGACGGCCATGGCCAACCCGCGGCTCTTGAACGATCCGGTCGGGAGCTGGGACTCGTCTTTGACCCAGAGGTCCCGGAGGCCGAGCTCGGCTCCCAACCGCTCGCACCGCAGGACGGGGGTCATGCCCTCACCGAGGGAGGCGATCTTGGTCTCGTCCTCGACGGGGAGCAGTTCGGCGTAGCGCCACATGGTTGGTGGGCGGCTGGCCACCAGCTCCTTGGTCATGCTCGCTTTCACCGCCTCCAGGTCGTAGCGGACCCATAGGGGCCGATCCCGATGCAAGCTTTGGAGCTGATCATGGGGGAGTTGGGTGCCGTCGAGGGCTGATTCGAGGTGGGAGACGTGGCTCATCGTCGGCAACGGTACAGTCCGAATCACCATGGCAACGGATCCCGCAGCTCCCGACCCCTCGGTCACCCTCGACATCGCCGCTCCCGATGACTGGCATGTCCACCTCCGAGATGACCATATGTTGGCCACAGTGGCCCCCATCACGGCTGGAGCTTTCCGCTACGCCCTGGTCATGCCGAACCTGGTTCCCCCCATAACCACCACGGCCGAGGCGGCCGCCTACCGGGCCAGGATCCTGGCCGCCGTTGATGGCCACGCCAGGCCCGACTTCCAGCCGATCATGGCCCTCTACATGACCGATCGGCTCACCGTCGACGATCTCCGGGCCGGAGTCGACGATGAGGTGGTGTACGCCGTCAAGTACTACCCGGCTGGGGCCACCACCAACTCAGCGGACGGTGGGACCTCGCTGGCCTCGTTCCGGCCGGTCTTGGAGGCCATGGCTGAGTCCCGCATTCCCTTGTTGGTCCATGCTGAGTCGACCGATCCCACCATCGACATCTACGACCGGGAGCGGGCCTTCCTCGACCAGGAACTGGCCCCCCTCATGACCGACCTGGCCACCCTCCCTGTCACCGTCGAGCACATTTCGACCCAGGCTGGAGTGGAGCTGGTCCTGGCCTACGCCAACGTCAAGGGATCGATCACCCCCCACCATCTGTCTTGTGATCGGTCGGATCTCTTGGCCAACGGCCTGCGCCCCGATCTCTACTGCAAGCCCATCATCAACTCAGCCGATGACCGAGCGGCACTGGTGGCGGCCGCAACCTCAGGATCGACCGACTTCTTCCTCGGGACAGACTCAGCCCCCCATCCCAGCAGTGACAAGTACGCCCCAACCGTCAAGCCGGGGATCTTCAACGCCCCCTTCGCCCTGCCCGTGGTGGCCGAAGTGTTCCACCAGGCCGATGCCCTGGGCGCGCTCGAAGGGTTCACCTCGGTCAATGGCTGTCGCCACTATGGCTTCAAGGTCTCCGACGCCAGCGTCCGCCTCTCGCGTCACGAGCCGAGCCGCGCTGACCGTGGTCCTGAGGTGCCATCGGAGGTGGTGACCAGTGACGGGGCAACGGTCCGCATCTTCGGAGTGGCCGAAGCCAACCGTTGGACGGTCGAAGCCATCGACGACTGACCGTCTGGCCTCACACCGAGAGAACAGTGACGGTGCCCTTGGTTCCGTCGACCTCGACCATGGCCCCGTCGGGGATGCGCTTGGTGGCACTGGTGGCCGAGACAACGCAGGGGATGCCGAGTTCGCGACTGACGATGACGGCGTGGCTCATGACTGCACCGACGTCGACGATGACCGCTTCCGCCGGTACGAACAGGGGAGTCCAAGCCGGATCGGTCAGGGGGGCGACCAGGACGTCACCGGGACTGAGCCCTCGGGGATCGCCAGGATTGGTCACCACCCGGGCCCGCCCACGGGCCACTCCCGGGCAGCCAGGGATGCCGCTGATGACCTGGCCATCCGATAGGGGCTCCATGGTTGCATCCTTGCGGTTCCACTCGCTCAATGGTGGCTGCTGGCCGGAGAAGAAGAAGGGGGGTTCATATTCGTTCAGGAGCTGATGCTGACGCCGTCGCTCGGCGATCAACTCGGCGAACGAGCCCGGCTCGGCCATGTAATCGTCGAGCTCATCGTCGAGTAGGAGCCACATATCGCTCCGCTCGCATCCGGTCCGTTCAGCCAATCGGGCTGCCAGCTCCATGGTCAGTAGGCGGAGGCCGTGGATGGCCCTGACGACGGTCGTCTTGGTCCGTTCTCGGCTGCGGCTGTACAACCGGGCCGATCGGAGGGTCCTGGTGAAGAGCCATCGGTAGATCCAATTGAGGCGACTTAGGCATTCTGCTTCGAGGGCTTCTGCTTCGGCGGCCAGTCTGCGGCCCTGGTGGGTAGGGTCGTGGCTGTCGTCTGCTCCTCGCATTCGATCGATGAGGGTGAGGGCCAGGGTCGGGTCGGTCCCCCAGGTATCAAAAGCCGTATCCCACTCGTTGGGACCTCGTGAGCCGAACGTGTCCAGGAAGGAGCTGAAGGCGGTCCAGAACGCCGCCGTCGGGCTGTGCGGTTCGTCGTCGGCGGTGCCACCCAGCTGGTCAACCAGGTCATCGATCCCGGCATCGAAGGCGGCGCTCAGGTCGGGATCATCGTTGATCTGGCGGCTCAGATCCCACATGGCCTGCGATGGCGCAGCCGAGTCGACATCGCCCAGTCCGGCCAGGAGCTGGATTGCGAGAAGGGGCTCACCCAGCCTCTTGTCGCAGATTCCGTTGAGCACAGCAACGGCGATACCGGCCGCAAACGTCACTTTCAGGTGCCGCTCGAACAGCTCGCTGAACAGAGGCATGAAGGTGTCGACGGGCTGCCGGAGCTGATCATCAGTTGCCTCCGTCGGATCGGGTAGCTCGGCCAGGAAGAGATCGACTCTTGTCTGGTCATCGGCCAGCGCCGGCAGCTCAGTGGTGTTGAGTAGCTTCCACACATAGCGGGTGCTGCCCAGAGTGGCGGCCAGGTTCCGCTCGTTGGGGAGGGGCTCATGGGGTGGGGGGTCAGTGTCGCCAAGGAAGTTGATGTCGGCGTCACCTGCGCTTCCCCCCAGCACCCGGGCTGAGGCCAGGCGTTGGAGGCTCAGGTTGAGGTAGGAATAGCCCCCGAAGACTCCTGCTCCTATGGCGGTGGTGAGGGGGATGCCGTCCACCTCCTTGGGCCGTAGCAGGCCACTCTCCAGCATGGCGTTTCGCATCGCCAGTTCGGTAGCGTCGGCGGCAATCGAGAAGGTGAGGGGGGTGAACACCTCGGGATAGACCTCACCGGTGTTGCCCCTGGTGTAGACGGGGAACTGGTTGCTGGGATCGTGCCCTACCCAGTGGCCGTCCTCCTCTCGGCCGCCGATCGCCTTCCAGATGCCCATGAGCCCCCACCGTGTGCTGGTCTGACGGGAGTGTAGGGTGCGGCCGTGATCGGTGTCAGCAGGAGTGCCCTCTTGGTCATGGCCGTTGGCCTTGGGATCGTCGCCGCTTGTGCCTCTGTCGAAACCCCCGATGGGTCGGTGGGCCTGGTCGATGGGGAGAGCCGGGGGCGTCTGATCGAGATCGTTCGGGTCATCGACGGCGACTCGTTGGAGGTGTTGGTCGGGAACGAAGAGATCGAGGTTCGCCTAGTCGGTATCAATGCCCCCGAGCGCTTCACCCTGGCCGACCATGAGACTTGCGTTGGCCAAGAGGCCAGGGCTGCGCTCGATGAGGTGCTGTCAGCGGCCGGCGAGCTCCGTCTCCAAGGTGAGGAGGTCGACCGTTTCGATCGCCTCCTGGCCGATATCAACGCCGACGGCCACTCGGTCAACAAGACCATGGTGGAGTTGGGGTGGGCTCTGGCTCTCTGGTCGGCCGGGGCCCCTGCCCTGACCGAGGCCATGATGAAGGCTGCCGCCGACGGGCAAGGCTGGTGGGGCTCGACCTGTGGCTTGGCCGTCGCCACTCTGGAGATCAGTGATCATCAGGTCGATCCACCAGGTCGTGACGACGAGAACCTCGACCAGGAATGGGTCGAGGTTCACAACCCCGGCTCCGACCCGATCGATCTCGACCAGTGGACCATTCGTGACGAGACGACCAGCAATCGCTTCCCCCTACCAGCCATGACTCTCGGCCCCGGGGCCTCACTGCGGGTTCACACCGGATCCGGCTCGGACTCTTCAACCGATCTCTACCTCGGTGATCGGTTTCCGGTGTGGTCGAATCGGGGAGAGAGTGTCCTCATCCTCGACGGTGAGGGTCGGATTGCCGCATACACCTTCATCGAGGGTTGAGCCCCCGCCGGCTCAGGCACACCTCCCAGGTCGGTGAGCGGCAAGGATGGGTGCGTCGACGTGAGCTCACCGGCCCGATCATGCCAACATGAACCGATGGCTTTGTTGGACGTCAACACGATCGGATCTCGAGGCGAGGGCGACCGGCTCCTCGTCCTCCTCCACGGATACGGGGCCGACGAGCACGATCTCGCCCCCATCACACCGCTGATCGACCCCGACGGGCGGTTTCACACCGTGTGCCCCCGAGCCCCGATCGACCTCGCTCCCTATGGGGCCGGCTGGTACGAGCGCGATGCCGCCGGCAAGATCGACCCGGCACAGTTCATGGCCTCGGTGGAGGCGGTAGATGAAACGATCGATGCGGTCTGTGCCGACCGGGATCTGGACAGGAACCAGGCTGTGATCATTGGCTTCTCCCAAGGTGGGGCCATGACGTTGGCCAGCAGCCTTCGGGTCGGAGGAGCCACGCGACCGGCAGCCATTGGCTGCCTCTCGACGATGCTGGCCACCGTCGACGGTCTGAGCTACGCCTTCGATGAATCCGAAAGCCTGCCCGAGATCCTGGTTCATCACGGGACCCTCGACCCACTCGTCACCATTGATCGTGGCCACCACATCCACGACACCCTGACCGAACATGGCATCGATCATGTCTTCCGCCAGTACCCCATGGGCCACGAGATCAATGGCGAGTCCGTCATGGATCTAGCCCTCTGGCTCGACGCACTCTGATCTATCAGCTATCCAATGTGACCCCGGCCTTGGCCAGTTTCTGGGTGAAGTGGGGCTCGTTCGAGATCTGACGAAGCTCCGAGGTCTTGCCCGACTGCTCGTCGTAGTGGCGCTGGAACAACACATTCAGCCGGACCCGATCATTGGTGTAGCCAATGACCTCGGCAATCGAGCTCACGACCCGGGCCCCGTCTCGCAAGCGCTCCAGCTGGACAATGACGTCGATGGCCGACGCCAGCTGTTCACGGATGGCCCGGCTGGGAAGATCCAAGCCGGCCATCAACACCATCGTCTCCAATCTCGTCAGCGCATCCTCGGCGTTGTTGGCATGCAGGGTGCCGAGTGAGCCGTCATGGCCCGTGTTCATGGCTTGGAGCATGTCGAGGGCCTCGGCCCCGCGGCACTCGCCAACGATGATCCGATCGGGCCGCATTCGTAGGCTGTTGCGAACGAGCTCTCGGGTGCCGATGGCGCCCCGACCCTCGATGTTGGCCGTCTTGGTCTCGAGCCGAACGACATGACGCTGGCGCAGCCGGAGCTCGACGGCATCTTCAATAGTCACGATCCGATCCGTTGGCGGGATGAAGCTCGACAATACGTTGAGAAACGTCGTCTTGCCGGTTCCGGTTCCACCGGAGACGATGATGTTGAGCTTTCCCAGCACGATGGATGACAGCAGGTCCAAAGCCGGCTGGGTCAGTGAACCCCCTTCGACCAGGTCGTGCGCAGTCAGGGTGTCAGCCCCGAACTTGCGGATGGTGAGGGCCGGTCCATCGACTGCAAGGGGTGGGATGACGGCATTGACACGGGATCCGTCGGCCAAGCGGGCGTCGACCATTGGCGAGGACTCGTCAACCCGGCGGCCGACAGCAGCTGCGATACGAACGATGATCTGGCGGAGGTGTTCCTCGGAGCGGAATCGGGCCGTTGTCAGCTCGATCTGGCCGCCCCGCTCAACGAAGATGGCGTCGGTGCCGTTGACCATGACCTCACTGACGGATGGGTCGGCCAGCAAGGGCTCGATGGGGCCGTATCCCAGAACGTCGTCGATCAGCGTGGACGCCAGCTCAGCTCGCTCGGCCGTGGTCAGAAGCCGGGAGCTGTCGGAGATCATCCGGTCGAGCTCTTCGGTGACCAATGATTTCAGCTTGACCGCGTCGTGCTCCGATCCTCCCAGCTTCTTTCCCAGGTCTCGGGCCAGAGTTTCTCGGGTGCGGTCACGAAGCTCGGTGAGTGGATCGCGAAACTGGCGGGTGGGAGCCCCGGTGGCGCTGGCTCTGAGAGCAAGACGGCGCCCCAGGGTCATGCCTGGGCCTTCATGCCACTGCAGTCATACGACGGGCCTGACCAGGGGACGAGCTCTGCTCCCGCTCACCCGGTTCGAGCTTTGTAGCCAGAGTCCGGAACGAGCGTGCGGCTTCGGTCTTGGTCTGGGTCCTGACGAAGATCATCCCCTGGTTGGCCGCCATCGGAATCTCTCTGGTATCGGGGATAGAGACGGCGATGGGGAGCTCGACGGTGTTCTCGATGGTCTGAGAGGTGAGGCCCGTCCGGTAGTCGGACCGGTTCAACACGAGGTGGCGCCGGGCCTGGATCAGGCCGAGGGTGTCGAGCCCGTCGAGGTTGCGGCGCAGGGAGCGCAGCCCGCCCAGGTCCGGTGTCGCCACTGCCAGCAGGTCATCAGCTGCTTCGACCGCTGCGGCCAGGGCGGCCCCGGCACCCGGGGCGGTATCGACGACCACATAGCGGAATGAGGCTTTGAGCTTGTTCAGGACCTCGAGGATCAGATCGGGATCGATCCCGTCGGCGTCGATCAGTGAATCGGGGGCCGGAAGGATCAGGATCCCGCTGGGGTGGCGGGTGAGGCTCAGTTTGATGACGGCTGCTTCCACCGCCGATCCCTCTGATGCGACCGAGGCGATGGTGGCCTTCGGTTCGATCCCGAGAAGGAGGTCGATCTCACCGGCCATGAGGTTCAGGTCGACGAGGACGACTTCGTCGTGGGCGTCGCGAGCCAGTTCGGCGGCCAGGTTGACGGCGAGAGTTGATTTGCCGACCCCACCTTTGGCCGCCATGACCGTGATCAGGCGGCCTGAGTCTTGCTCAGGCTCTTCTTCGGCGGTGACGGCGAGCCGGGTGCGGCGTAGAGCCACCACCCCGCTCAGCCGGACGAGGGCCTCGTTGAGCTCGGGCCCGGTGGTATCGGGCGAGAGAACCTGGCGTACGCCCGCGCCCATGGCGCTGGCCAGGACTGTGTGGGTCATCTCGGCCATGAGCACGAGGTCCATCTCGGGAAAAGAAGCGGTCAGCTCGGTAGCTGCGGCCAGAGCCAGCTCCAGCTCCAGCTCGGAACCCAGAACCACGAGGTCACAATTGGTGTTTGCGATCACCTGGGCTGTCCTGGCCGCGTCGTCTGAAACGTCGGTGGCGTTGATCGTCGTGGTCTGGAGGTCTCCCATCGAAGCGATGAAAGAGATCGGTATTCCGACCAGGGTTATCCGGCATGTCCCGGGCAATGGATCCCTCGCTCCTCTCCACCTGCTGTTGCGACCTCTGTCTTGGCTTCAACGGCGCGATTTGCCTACACCTTTAGGCCGTTGGACTCAGGTTGGAACATGATGTTGGGGAGAGTGATTCACATCTGGCCCGGTGGCGGTGTCCCAGTGGGATTGTTGAAGTGCCAGTGAGATTGTTGAAGTGAGTGTGGTCTAGTGAAAGTATGGTCGCCGTCATGTCGTATGAAGACATCATCGTCACCAGTGAGGGCCATGTCGATGTCCTCACCATCAATCGCCCGGAGGCCAAGAACTCCCTGACCCATCGGACCTATGCCGAGCTGGAAGAGGCAGTCAGAGGGACCGAGGCCCGCTGCCTCATCGTCACTGGAAGCGAAGACTCGTTTTGCGCCGGTGACGATGTGAAGAAGGTGATGGCCAACCCCGACGACAAGCCGGGGGAGCGACTAGGGCGCGATCCACGGATCACCCCCTTGGCCGATGCCTTGCTCAATACCGACGTCCCAGTGGTGGCAGCCATCAACGGGTACGCCCTTGGTTGGGGAATGGAGCTGGCTCTGATGGCCGATATCCGGGTCGCCTCCAATCGGGCCTCGTTCGGAGAGCTGTTCGTGCTCCGTGGCCTCAACTGTGATGTTGCCGGTCTGGGTCGCCTGGCCGGCGCCATAGGTCGGGAGAAGACGGCTGAGATGCTCTTCACCGGAGATGTCATAGGTGCCGACATGGCCCGTGAGATCGGGCTCGTGGGTCGGGTCGTTGCCCACGACGACCTGGCTACCACGGCCATGGATATCGCCCAACGGATCGCCGCCAGCCCGCCCCTGGCCGTGCAAGCCATCAAGCAGGGGCTGAGGGAAGCCCTCGATCCGGACTGGGATGACGTCGGGACCTGGGTCGCTTCGAACCTGTCCCGGCTCTTCGCTTCCAACGACCACAAGGAAGGGGTAGCCAGCTTCCTGGAGAAGCGGAGCCCCAATTTCACCGGGTCCTGATGATGACACCTCCGGACCAGGGTGAGGACACCAGATAGGGAACAAGGGTTCCCTTGGCCCCGGGGCGCGGTCCCGTACCCTTTGCCCGATGGCTGCTCCAACCATTGTCGATACGAACCCATCTAGCCAAGTCTCCGAGAGACCAGCCGAGGTTCCCCACACCACTGTCGTAGAAGACTGGGTCGCGTTGGCCATCGGGTTGTGGATGATCGGGGGCGTCTTCCTCGACGGCTACGCCCACGTCTTCGTCATTGACACCGAGACCGAGGACTTCTTCACCCCCTGGCATGGCATCCTCTACGGCGGCTATGCCTCACTCGTCGCCTGGGTCGGTCTCATCGGCTACCGGCGGCGCGGCCCCACCCCGATCCTCCAATGGTTCCCACCCCCATACCGCCTCGCTGCGTTGGGGTTGCTCATGTTCGCCGTCGGCGGCATCGGAGATGGGATCTGGCACACCCTCCTCGGGATCGAGAACGGAATCGACGCCCTGTTGTCACCAACCCATCTCTTGCTGTTCTCGGGCGGTGTCATTGCCCTGTGGACCCCGGTCCGGTCATCCGCCGCACGTGGTGATACCTCCCCCGCGCTGGCCGTCGGAGCCGTTGTTCTGGTTACGTCGGTGTTGTTGTTCTTCGCCCACTACCTGTGGATGGTGCCCGACACCTTCTATGCACTGGAGCCGTTCGACCCTGACCGAGGGATCGGCAACTCGAGAATCCAGATGTTCTTCGGTGGGGCCTTCAGCAGCACCGCAGTGTTGTTTGGTCCGCTGCTGATCATCTCGCGTCGCTGGGTCCTCCCCTTTGGGGCCGCCACCGTGGTCCTGACCACAGCGGTCGGGTTGGAAGCCTTGGCCTTCTCCCATCGGTTGTGGCCGGTATTCCTCGCCGCCGTCGCTGGCCTGGCCTTCGACACCACCCTGGTGGTGAGCAGGCGCCTCGGTCAACCGGGGATCGGCAAGAGACTGGCTGCCTTCGCCGGCCCTGCGGCGCTGTTCAGCGGCTACCTGCTGGTCGCTGCGGCAGAGGATGGTCCGCTGGGTTGGCCGCCCGAGATCTGGTGCGGGTTGGTCATCCTGACCGGTTTCGCCGGCGTCGGTCTCGTCTTGATCCAGGAGTCCGGAGCCGGGCCTGACGTAGCCGTCCCCACCGCCGGTGGCGATCGCTAGTACCTCGACCGCTCACTTCTCTTCTCGTACGAAGAGCCGATCAGACATCGCTGCCCTTGGCGGTCCGCTGGCACTTGACGATCTGTGCGCCAGCGGACCGGGTAGGGGTTGATAGGGAAGTTGAGACAGGCTCAATCCACGGGTAGTGGAGGTTTGGCTAGACCTCGGCGGCGAACGCCGAGCTCGATGCCGAGCAACCCAGCGAGGGCGATGTAGCCGATGGGGGATTCCCAGATAGCGGTGTCGTCGGCTGTCGTCGTCGTGTGGGGTGGCCCTTCGACCGTGGTTTGTGCCTGAGCTGGACTGACCGTCAGAGCCAGTGCTGCCATCAAAGTGGATGCACTCCAAACTTTGAGTTTCATCCCGTCCTTTCCCGCTGTAGTCCGGATGGACTCTGACCAGTAGGTCATCGGCCCATGCCGTCTAGACCTTGAGCCCACCGCCATGAGCCGGAGGGAATATGCCATGGACACCGCCATGAGCCGGAAGGAATATGCCATGGACACCGCCATGAGCCGGAAGGAACATGCCCTCAGCTCATTGAGGGCATGGCCAATCTGTGGCTTCGTCGGATCCGTTAGACCGCCTCGAGTAGCACAGCGGTACCGAGCCCGGATCCGGCCGGCACCGTAGCCGCGCCGATCGTGAGATCACGCTGACGGAGTGCCTTGGCCAGGTGGACTGTGATCCTCAGACCTGACATTCCAACCGGATGCCCCAGGCCTACCGAGCCACCGTCGACGTTGAGGCGATCGCGACTCCACCCGCCCATCTCTTCACATGCGATCAGTTGGACGGCGAATCCCTCGTTGCACTCGATGAGATCCAGGTCCTCGACGGTCTTGTCGGCGGATTGGAGTGATGCGTTCAGGGCATCGACGCACGAGTAGCCCATGAGGCTCGGGTCGCAGCCAACCATCGCCATGCCCTCGGTGATGATTCGAGCAAGCGGTTCGAGATTGTACTTGTTCATGGCATCAGCCGACGCGACCAGAGCGACAGCAGCACCGTCGTTGATCGAGGCGGCATTGCCGGCAGTTATCACACCGCCCTCTTTGACTGCTGGCAGGTTCGCCAGCGAGTCGAGAGTGGTAGGACGAGGGTTTTCGTCGCGATCGAACCGGGTCAGTCCCTTTCGGGTTTCGTACTCGATCGGGGTGATCTCGTCGTCGAGGTTCCCGGCCTCGATGGCTGCGATAGCTCGTTCATGGGAAACGATTGCGTAGGCGTCCATCTGGTCGCGACTGAACCCGTCGACCTGGGCGTGGTTCTCGGCAACATCGATCATGTACTCGGGCTCGCCCCACATGCCCGATCCGGCCAGCGTGCATTCCCTGAGAGTGTCGAGGAATGACCCGCTCCCCAACCGATGGCCCCAACGCGACCCCGGCACCATGTGGGGGGCATTGCTCATCGATTCGATTCCCATCACCATGGCCAGGTCGATTGCACCAGATGCCACCTGGTATGTCGCCTGGATCAGCGATGCCATCCCGGAGCAGCACTGCATGTTCAGGGTGAAAGCTGGGACTCGGTCTGGCAATCCGATCCGTTGGCTGACTATTCGAGCGGGATTGGACTCGGTCATGTCCTGGAGGACCATCCCGCCCACAACGAGCTCGATCGCCTCTGGGTCGAGGTTGACCCGATCGAGGAGGGCCTTGGCGACGGTGGAGCCGAACTCGGTGGCGCGCAGGGGCCGGAGCGATCCGCCGAATCGGCCAATCGGGCTACGTAGCCCTTCGATCAGGAACACTTGTCGGGTCATGGGTTGGGACCTCCTTGCGGGCCGCTCGAAGTCTCATTACAGTAACGATCGATCGGCAGGTATTCAACTGCAATCCCATACTGAGGGGAGTTGCTCGTGTTCGACGAAGAAACGCTGGCGGAGTCCGAGAAGCTGGCGGAGGACTGGGCCGCGGCGTACAGCGCGTTGGTCGACAAGTTCGGAGACCAAGCCCCCGGGCGGGCCACTGAAGCCACAACCCACTCGGGCCTTCCCATCAAGTCGGCCTACTTTCCGCACGATATTGCCCATCTCGACCTGGAGAAGACTGGTGCCCCGGGTCAGTATCCATTCACCCGGGGAAACCTCCCTGCCCAATACCAGCTGATGCACTGGGCCAACCAGCCAGTGATTGGCTTCGGACTCCCCGAAGACACTCGCAGCCGGATGGACGCGCTCGCCGACCAGGGCATGATTGGCTACTTCGGGCAGAAGTTCTACAACCTCGTCTACGACCTGGCATCTCACGAGGGACTCGACCCTGACCATCCCGCAGCCCGCGGCCGGATGGGTCAGTGCGGCATGGGCGTCTACTCCAAGCAGGACATGGACGTCTTGTTCGAGGGTATGGACCTCGACCAGATGAATGTCATCCACATCACCTATTACCAGGTGGTGCCGGCCCTAGCCCAGTACATCGCACTGGCCGAGGATCGTGGCCTGACGCCGGACCAGCTGCGCGGCAACTCGATGAACTGGTACCACCAGTCCGCCTACGTTGGCATGAGCGCCTTCCCCCCAAGGCAGGGACACAAGCTCGCGGTCGAGCTCGTGAACTACTGCGCCAAGAACATGCCTCGATGGAACACCACCAACTTCTTCGGGTACGGCGTCGAGGAGGCTGGTGGCACTGCGGTCGAAGAGATCGGCCTCATGTTGGCCTACGGCATCGACCTCGTACGGGCTTGTATCGAGTCCGGTCTCACCGCCGACCAGGCGCTGATGCGCTTCGGGTTCCAGATCGCCCAGGCCAACGACTTCTTCGAGGAGGTCTGCAAGATCAGAGCCTTGCGCCGGATCTGGGCGACGACAATGAAGGAGATGTTCGGGGCGAGTGATCCTCGCTCCATGCATGTCCGCATCCACACTCACACGGCGGGGGCCCTGCTCACGGCCCAGCAGCCGTTGGTCAATCTGATTCGTACTTCCCTCCACGCCTTCGGAGCCGCCCTGTCCGGAGTGCAGGCCATGGAGGTATCGGCGTATGACGAAGCGCTGACGATCCCCACCGAAGAGGCCGCCACTCTGGCCTTGAGAGTGCAGCAGGTGATCCAGGAAGAGACGAACATCACCTCGGTTTCGGATCCGCTCGCCGGCTCGTACTACGTGGAGGCATTGACTGATCAGATTGCGAGCGCAGCTCTCGAACTGGTCGAGGAAGTCGAAGCCCAAGGTGGATACATCGCCGCCCAAGAGTCTGGCTGGGTCCGCCGTCGGGTCGAGGCATCGGCGGAGCGGTGGCGTGACCTGGTCGACAGTGGTGAGCGAACGGTCGTTGGCATGAACAAATACGTCACCGATACCCCTCCACCAGCCAACCTGTTCAAGGTCGACCCAGAAGCCGAGCAGGTGGCCATCAAACGGATCCAAACATTGAGAGCCGATCGAGACAACGCGGCCTGGGAGCAGGCGATGGAAGGTCTGGAGCGGGAGGCTCAAGGGTTCGCAACCAAGGGGTACTCAGAGCTCGATGGCAGCCTCATCGAGGCCGCTATCAACGCCGCTCGCGTCGACGCAACTACTGGAGAGATGATGGGCGCGCTCAAGACCGCCCTCGGATGGAGGGCACCCCATGAGTACTGATACGAACACTGATCCGATCCGCATACTGCTGGCCAAGCCCACTCATGACTGCCACGATCGCGGTGTACGCCTCGTCGCGAAGAAGATGCGCCAGGCCGGGTTCGAGGTGATCTTCTCCAACTTCCTCCTCCCCGAGGAGGTCGTCAATGCGGTGCTCGATGAGGATGTCGACGTCGTCGGCATCTCCGCTTCATCGGGCGGCCACCTTGGGATCTTCGAGGAGCTCCTCGGGGGTCTGAAGGAAGCCGGTCGCACCGACACTCTCGTCATAGGTGGTGGCGTGATTCCCCCCGACGACGAGGCAACGATCCTCGGCTGGGGTGTCTCGGCGATCTTTGGGCCGGGTACCAACGCCGAGCAAGCGATCGAGATGGTCCGTACAGAACTTGGGAGAGTTGACTGATGTCCGAGCCGAAAAAGGTAACCATCCTCGGTGGTGGAGGCCGTATGGGTCATGGGATTGCGCTGGCCTGCCTCCAGTACAGCGACGCTGAGGTCGTAATCGTGTCGCGGCGAGCTGAAACCGTCGACCACGGCATGGAATTGGTCACCAACGGGCCCTTCGGCCTGGAACGAGCAGTAACCAAGGAGCGCATCACCAGAGATCAAGCCGACAACGCATTGGCGCGGCTGACCGGAACGACCGACTATGAGGAAGCGCTGACCGACGTTGATCTCATTTTCGAGACCGTCCCCGAGGTGGTGGCGACCAAGCATGCCTCCTTTGAGCTCGTCGACCGCTACGCCCCATCCGAAGCGGTGCTGGCCACGAACACGTCTTCGATTCTCATCGCCGAACTGGCGGCACCGCTGGAGAACCCGAGCCGTCTCGTTGGGACCCACTGGTTCTACCCGGCCCATGTCATGCCGCTGGTAGAGGTGTCGCGCAGCACCTTCGTTGACGACGACGCTTTGGAGTACGTCCTCGCCTATTTGCGCCAGGTCAACAAGCGACCTGTCGTTGTGAAGGACTCCCCGGGATTCTTCATGACCCGCTTCATCAACAACTATCTCGCCGAGGCGATCCGGCTGGTCGAGCTGAACATCGCTGGTCCGGCGGAGATCGATGAGATGGTGAAGACGGGACTCGGTTGGCCCATGGGTGTGTTCGAGCTTCTCGATGGTTCGAGCTTCGACGCGTTCTATCACGCCCAGGAGTATCTGCATGCGAACTGCGGGGAGCGCTATGCCGTGCCGACAATCGCACGCCAGGCATTCCTTGCCGGCTACCACGGTTCTCCGGACATGGTGCCCGACAGCCGAGGCGGCCTCTACGACTTCCTCGGTGTCGAACGCGCCCAAGACAAGAAGTGATGACTGACACCGTTGTCCGATACGCCTCAAACCGCCGTGACGACCTGATTGAAGCTGCGGCTGTCTGTTTCAGTCGTGATGGCTTCGACGCGGCTTCGATCCGAGGTATCGCGGCGGAGGTGGGGATGCAGACCGCATCGATCTACTACCACTTCGCGAGCAAGGACGATCTGCTGTTGGCGGTCCATGAGCGCGGCCTGCGCTTTATCACCGAGGCGGCCCTGCAGGCGATCGAAGGTGTCGAGCCGGGGTGGGACAAGGTGGAGGCTGCCTGCACCGCTCACCTCAGGGCCTTACTCGGCGGTGAGCCGATCTTCAAGGCGATCATGGCGCCGCTCCCATCGACTTCGACCGTCCGCCCCCAGATCGTGGAGATGCGCGACTCCTATGAGCAGGTCTTCCGCGACCTTCTAGACGAGCTCGACCTCCCCGAAGGCACCGATCGCCGCCACCTCCGCCTCCTTCTCCTCGGAGCTATGAACTGGTCCTTCACCTGGTTTCAGGGCCGGCGGTCAGACATCGACGCCTTTGCGCGAAGCATCGTCGACGGTCTTCGCAGCCCACTCGATATCCGACGATGAAGCGCGATCTGGCCTACTACCGCCAGGGCCTTGCCACTGGCAGCCGGGATGCGCTGGGCCGGGCCATAACCGCGGTGGAGAACGACCGGCCTGAAGCCCAGGCCGTACTTCAGGCGATCTCCGGCAAGACCGGGCGGGCCCATGTGGTCGGCATCACTGGTCCGCCGGGGGCAGGCAAGTCCACCCTCACCAGCGCGCTGATTCACGTGTTCCGAGAGCAGGATCGGAGGGTCGCCGTACTCGCCGTTGACCCGTCCAGCCCGTTTGGTGGGGGAGCGATACTGGGAGACCGGATCCGGATGGGTGAGCATGGCCTCGACAAGGCAGTCTTCGTTCGTTCCGTGGCTTCACGAGGCCACCTCGGTGGCTTGTCGAGAGCGACCGCCCGGGTCATAGATGTGCTCGATGGCGCCGGCTTCGACACCGTACTCGTAGAGACAGTCGGTACTGGACAGGCTGAGACCGAGATCATGCACCTGGCCCAAACAGTGGTGGTTGTCGCAGCTCCCGGTCTCGGCGATGAGATCCAGGCGGTGAAGGCCGGCATCCTCGAGATCGCCGACATATTCGTGGTCAACAAGGCCGATTCACCACTCGCCGACGCCACTGCTCGGATTCTTCACGAGGCGCTACGCACTGGGGGGGATGGCGAATGGAGACAGCCCATCATCTCAACGATCGCGACCGAGAAAACAGGTGTGGCTGAGCTGGCCGAGGCTATCGAGAATCATGTGGCCAGCTTCGACCGCGACCAACGTTCAAGGGCCGCAACGGTGAGGGCCCGCCGTCAACTGGCGGTGGCGGCGGCTGAGATGGTGGCAAACCATGTGTACGAAAGCGACGAGTTGATCATCGATGAGCTCGCCGAACGGGTCCTATCAGGTGACCTCGGTCTCGGAGAGGCCGCTCGGGAGGCACTCCGTTCGGTGGCGGGATAGTGGAGGAGCAGTGACAGAAACTGAGGAAGTGGCAGCCCTGGGTGGTATCCGGGTGCTCGAGGTCGGTGATGGTGTTGGTATCGCCTGGGCTGCGAAGCTATTCGCCGATCTTGGCGCCGACGTGATCCGCTACGACGCCGGTCATGACGTGGTGGCGGATCGGCCTCACAACCTGAGCCGCTGGCTCAACACCAACAAACGATCGATGACGGTCGGTATCCAGGAACTTGTCGGTCTGGCAGACCTGGTGATTCACGACCCCCGACACAGCGAACTGCCCGGCGTCGATCTGGAGGCTGAAGGGCTGGGTGACCGCTGGCCCGGGCTCGTCGTGTTGTCGTTGACGCCCTTCGGACTCAGCGGGCCGTACGCCCACTACGAAGCGGAGGAGATCAACCTCATTCACGGTTCCAGTTGGGGTTTCTTGTCTCCTGCTTCCGCCACTGACCCCGACCTGGCTCCACTGAAGGCTCCCGGTCACCATGCGTCGATCAATGTGGCGACGGTGGCGGCGACGGTGTCCCTGGGAGCGGTCGATCGTGCCCAGCGAACCGGAGTAGGAGAACACATCGACTTCTCGTCGTTCGCGGCCGCAGCCAAGATCACCGAATTCGGACCGGCGGTAGCATCGTTCCTCGAGTCCGACGCGTCTCGCCTTGGTGGACGGACGATAGTGCCCTGGGGCATCTTCGCGTGTGCTGACGGACTGGTGCAGATCATCTGCCCCGAGCAGGAGCAGTGGGAACGTCTCGTCGAGCTGATGGGCAATCCGTCGTGGGCCCAACTCGAGCCGTTCGCCACACCGTTGGCCCGTAGCGAGAATCCCGACCTCGTGCAGCTCTATATGGGCGAATGGCTTGCGACCATAGAAGTGGATGAAATCTACCGTCGCGGCCAGGCGGCCCGCGTCCCGATCACACCGGTCAGCACCATGGCCCAGCTGGACAACAATGTTCATCTTGGCGAACGCGGCTTCTTCGCCACCGCGCCCGACGGCACCCGACAACCGGGCCCCGCCGCGCAGTTCGATCGTCACTGGTGGGGCCTCAGACAATCCGCCCCCAGACGCGGTGATCATGACGGCGAGGGTTGGCTCGACGGGAGTGGTCGCCGACCTGGCAGGGTCGACGGCATCGATGGACGGGTCGGAGGCCCAGCTCGCCCCCTCGAAGGAGTGCGGGTCTGCGACTTCACCTGGGTGTGGGCGGGACCTACCTGTACACAGGTCCTGGGTCACATGGGAGCCGACATCGTACGGCTGGAGTCGCCAGACCATCTCTGTCTGTTTCGTCGGCTCCCCTTCCAGCCCGACGGGATGGCTGGAGATCCCGACGCGGGAGGTGCCTTTCAGATCTACAACAGCGACAAACGCAGCCTGGGGATCGACATTGCTCGTGAGGAGGCCGCAGAGATCATCCGACGCCTGGTCGTGAATAGTGATGTGGTAATCGACAACTTCGCGGCCGGGACGCTGGCCCGGCTGGGCTTCGGGCCCGACGAGTTGAGGTCGCTCAACCCGGACGTGGTCATCGCGTCATTGACAGGTTATGGGCTGACCGGGCCGGCCGCCGATTATGTCGCCTATGGACCTGCTGGGGGGGCGATGGCCGGGCTGTATGCGGCCAATGGATACGAGGGAGCCTCCGAAGTCTTCGAGACCGGGGTGGCGATCGGCGACCCAGGTACCGGAATTGCTGCTGCTTGGGCCGTCACCGCTGCATTGGTGGCCCTTCGCCACACAGGCCATCCCGCACGTCTTGACATTGCGATGGTGGAAGCGGTGGCATCGACCGTCGGCGAAGGCTGGATGGCGTATCTCCACGAGGGTCGCTCACCCGACCCCATCGGCAATCATGATCCCATCTGGTCACCTCATGGCTGCTACCCGGCGCTCGGCGACGACGAGTGGGTGACCATCGCCTGCACCGATGAAGAACGCTGGCAATCACTGTGCACAGTGGCCGGCTTCGACTGGGCCTCTGATCCAAAGTACGCCAACGCCGGATTACGCAAGTCAAACGAGGGAGATCTCGAGGACCTGATTGCCAGCTGGACCCGAAACATCGATCGCTGGGAACTCACCCAACGGCTACAGGCCGTCGGTGTGCCCGCCTTCCCCTCACTGTCGCCAGCCAGCCTATGGAGCGGTGACCCCCAACTCGAAGCCGTCGGCATGCTCGAACGCCTCGACCATCCAGTGACCGGAAGACGCGTCGTTCCGGGCGTCCCCTGGCGGCTGGCCAACGCCCCCAATGGAATACGGAGACCGGCCCCGATGATCGGACAGCACACCGATGAGATCCTCCGCGATCTTCTTGGTTTCGGTGAGAGCGAGATAGCCGGGCTCATCCACGATGCCGTCGTACGGCCCTCGAGGTTCTCTTCCGAGCAGTAACGGTGCAGGGCTCTTGTCCTCGACTGGTTCCATCGCCCGGCAGCACTGGAGGATGACCACTAATGTCGGCCCATGAGTAGACCAGCGAGAATCGCAACCGTTGACCAACTCGACGCGAGCTGGCTGGGCGCGGCCCTGATCGCTGGAGGGCAAGTCGGTCAGGTCGAAATCAGCGATATTGCCGTCGAACAGATCGGCGAGGGGGTTGGGATTGCATCCCTGCTCTACCGGGTGACACCGACCTATGCCGGCGATGAAGGACCGGCCACGATCGTCTTGAAGCTCCCGACCCAGTCACCTGAGACCCGCTTCGTCGTCGATGCTTTCGACTTCTACTCCAAGGAGTGCCGCTTCTACGACGAGCTGGCTGTGACCACGCCAGTCAAGAGCGCCGAGGCGTACTACATCGACGTCGATCACGACAGTGGTGACTTCGTGCTCCTGATGGAGGACGTGGTCGGCGCACGCATCGTCGACCAGACCAAGGGATGCACGGCGGCGGAGGCGTTTGCCGCGATGGAAACCCTGGCCCGGATCCATGCCTACTGGTGGGAGCCAGGGCCAATCGACGAGGTGGCCTGGCTACCCAGGCCCCAAGATCCCCCCTATCCCCAGGCCCTGCAGCAACAGATCCAGCTGTCCTGGCCGCGGGTGGCAGCCAAGCACGGTGATCTGGTGCCCGACGAGGTAGCCGCTATCGGAGGCACCTTCCACACCCATGTGGCCGATCTGATGGCACGCCTGTCAGTCGGGCCGACCACCTTCGTTCATGGTGACTATCGGCTCGACAACCTCCTGTTCCCGGCGAGCGGGATAGAGCCGATCACAGTGATCGACTGGCAGATCTGCCTGCGAGGCAAGGGAAGCTACGACACTGGCTACTTCATGAGCCAAAGCCTTGATCCGGCCCAACGCTCAGAGATCGAGCGCGACCTCTTGCGCCACTACTGGCTTCATCTGGTCGAGGGAGGTGTCAGCGGCTATGACTTCGACCAGTGCTGGGAGGACTATCGGCTCGGGCTCTTGTACTGCTTCGTCTACCCCGCGTCGGGGGAGGCCATTGAGCTGGTCAATGATCGGGCGATAGAGTTGTTCCGCTGCCTGTTGGAGCGGTCGTGTCGGGCCATCGTCGAGACGGGGGCACTCGAGCTCTTGCCGTAAGCGCGGTTGTAGCCGCCTTGCTCGGCTTCGACCGGGAGGGCCTCAGCTCCCGCCGATGTCGACGCTGTAGCCCTCATAAACGAGATCTGCGCCTCGCTGGCGATGGCGAACTACGGCCATGAGTAGCTCGGTGACCTCGCTGCGGATGGCACTGGTGGCTGCCCGACCTTCAACGTGGCCGATGGCCTCGGCGACCTGACGGCACAAGTCAGGGTGCTCGTCTCGGACGCTGGTGATCTGGTTGGCCAGTCGGGGAGCGGTACGGGTCAGCTCCGCCAGGAGTCCGTCTTCGGCCTCGACCTCCTCCACATGCTGGTAGAGGGCTTCCTGTAGTTGCCGCAGGGCTTGGAGCAGGTTCTCGATCCACCCCGAGTCACCGGAGGGTTTCGAGGCTGCCGTCTCGGCTAGCGATAGCGCCTGTTTGAGCTCGATTCTCTTGGCCGCCGCCGCCTTGAGTGCATCTGATCGTTGTTCATCGTCGGCCATCATGGTCACCTCGCAGCGGCACTGGTTTGTGGGTCAAGACAGCGGCGACGGGGCTGGAAGCCAAGGCTGTTGGCTCCCGGGTGCCGGCTGAAGTCGACTTGGCTCAGCGGAGCCACCCCCTACCATAGTCGAGCCGATCGGTACGTCGCCGAGGACGAAGATGATCCGTTATGGCGATGGCCCAACTCGGTTCAGGGGCGCCGGCCGAGAAGGTCGAGTAAGCGGGTCTGCAACGGCGCATCGTCGCTCACGTTCTTCGAGCTGCCATCTCCGAAGAGCCCGGACTGAACCAGCCCGGACGCTGTTGGTTCAAAGCCGTCCCAAATGAACCGGACCAGATCGGCGTCGAGCTGTTCGTCGGCACCGATCGCCCGAGCCAGATCCCAAGCGTGTACGCCATTGTCGCCGATGCGAAATCCGATGAACATGGTCCGGGGAATCGTTCCCATCGGGTGATCGACGATGCCGTCGAGACCTCCGGGTGCAGCGAAGCCCTCATGCATCTGATCAGCAAGGGCAACGAAGTCGCCGACCACGTCGGTGCTGGTGCCAACGATGTCGTCTCCGAGTCCGGCCATGACATCCTCCTGGGATCCACCTGCGAGCAACTGGACCGACATCCGAGTCCCGAGCAGCATATGGTTCACGAGATCACCAACCGACCACTTGGTGCAGGGCGTCGAGAGGTTCCATTGATCGTCTCCGATTTGTCGCAGCCGATCCTCGAACTCCTGTCGTGAACGGCTGAGAGCATCCAAGGGTTCCATGTCCGGACCCTAACGCCGGTCTCTCGAAAACACTGGGCGACAATCACGAAACTCGGGCCTCGTCCGGCGCCGGATGGCGAGACCCTTGTCCTGCTCCCGCGACCCGGCACACCATCGGCTCTTGGTCACGATGGTCCGTCGTCGGCCAGGACGCGGGGCGCTCATGTCGAAAGTCGATCGGGAAGCGAGGAAGCTCCTCGAGCCAGGAGAGCGCATCGTTTCCCAAGCGATGATCTCCGGTTCGCGCGATCAGCGAACCGACGTCCCCGACTGCAGTCTCATGGGCTACCTCACCGACCGGCGGGTGATGTTCCTCCTCAATGGTAGGAAGGCCGAGCTCTACTGGTGGGTTGGGCTGAGTGAGATAGTCCGCGTTCATCAGGACGTCCAGTGGCAAAGAGGTTTGGTCAACAAAGGGAAGGAGACATTCTTCGTTCTCCAACTTCGAAACGGCCAGCAGTTCGTCGGCGCCCACATCCACGCCGTCGATGGCCCCCGAAGGATCAAGCGATTCATCGCTGACCTCCAAGCCAGCGTTGGCCCGGTGTCTCCCGACCGACCATGATCTCGGTGGCGGCGGGCCGACACACCTCAGCCGTGGTCGGGTATGAGCGTGTCGGTGTACGACGACCCCTCTGGTCAGTGGCGCCAGACATGGGTCGACGAGTCGGGCTGCTACTGGAGCTTCGTCGGTGGTCTGGTCGATGGCGACCCGTCGTTCGGTACGCCGACACCAGTGGACGCCAACAATGTGTACAAGCGCATGGTCTTCTCGACCATCACCGACGACGGATTCGCCTGGCGATGGGAATCCTCGCCAGAAGGCGATGAGTGGACCGTGAACTGGGAGATCGCCTACACCCGTCGAGACAGAGGTCGGTAGCTAGCGCAGAGCGTCGATGATGAGCTCGATCTCGTCAACCGTGGTCCTGGGGTTGACGAAGCAGAAGCGGAATACCGGCTTGCCGTCATGGCGCGAGGGCACGACGAAGGCTGTTCCGCTCTCCATCATCTTCTCGGTCCAGCACCGGTAGTCGTTCGCTTCCCATCCGGTCCGTTCGAACACCACGATGCTCAGCTGAGGGTCCCAAACCAGTCGGAGGTGATCGGCGGCATCGATCAGGCGGCCCGCTTCAACGGCGAGATCTAGAGTGACCTGGATGGCGCGGGCGTAGGCGTCGGTGCCGTGGGTGGCCAGCGAGAACCAGAACGGCAAGCCCCGGGCCCGTCGGGTCAAATGGATGGCGAAGTCGCTCGGATTCCAGTCGCCGTAGTTGTCGAGGAAGTCCAGATAGCCGGCATGTTGGGCATGGGTGGCTCGGGCCTCGTCGGGGTCGCGCCACAAAAGGGCACAACAGTCGAAGGGAGCGAACAGCCATTTGTGGGGATCGATGATCACCGAGTCGGCGAGCTCGATCCCGTTGAAGTGGTCTCGGGTGGTGGGGACGGCCATGGCCGCTCCCCCATAGGCGGCATCGACGTGGAAGAACACCCCTCGTTCCCGACAGGTCCTGCCTACCCCGTCCAGATCATCGATGATCCCGAGATTGGTGCTACCGGCGGTGGCAACGACCCCCGCGATCCGATCGCCGTGTTCATCGAGGGCGGCGGCCACCCTTGCTCCGTCGAGTCGACGGTCGGGCCCGGTCTCGATGGCGATGATGTCGGCGTCCATCACCCTGGCAGCTGAGGGGACCGACGAATGGGCGGTTGCAGAGACGATGAAGGCCCACCGATCGGGGCGAGGCCTACCAGCGGCGGCAAGTCGAGCTTCGGCCGCTCCCCTGGCTCCAGCTAGGGCCGACAGGTTGCCGATGGTGCCACCGGGAACGAACACACCGCCTGCTTCGGATGGCATGGCGCAGAGATCGACCAGCCAGCGCAAGGCTTCGTTTTCGGCGTGAACGGCACCGGCTCCTTCGATCCATGATCCGCCATAGATCGAGCTCGCTCCGACGACGAGATCGAACAGCACCGCAGCCTCGGTTGGGGCTGCCGGCACGAACGACAGGTACCGGGTGAAGTCGATGGAAAGACAAGCTGGAGCCAAGACTTCAGCGAACAACTCGAGGGCCTTGTGGCCTCCGATTCCTTCGGGGGTGACCGTTGGACCACAAGAAGCGGCCAACTCCTCGCTGGTTCGTGGATGATCGAGGGGGATCGGATCGAGCCTGGTCCGCCAGCGGGCATAGGCCACCACCTCGTCGGCCAGAGCCTCGGTAGTTTCATCGTAGGTGTGCATCGACTGGGGCATCAGGGCACCATCAGATTGAAGGCATCATCGATACGGGTTTCGTTCTCCTGGTCGAGACCGCCCCAGGTGAAGAGCCGGTTGCGGGTCGCATCGTCGGGAAACAGGATCGGGTTGTCAGCCAGGGTGGCCAGATCGCCGCCACCCTTCAGCAACTCCTCGCGCACCCCCAACACGGGCGAAATGTACCCGACCCAGGCCGTGATCCTGGCCGCATTGATCGGATCGTACACATAGTTCATGAACTCACCGGCAGCCCTGATATTGGGGGCGTCCTTGGGAATGACCATCGAGTCGAACCACTGGATCCCGCCTTCGTCAGGGATGACGAACTCGATATCTGGTCGGCTGTCCCTCAACAGGGCGGTATCACCAGACCAGGCCATGGCCGCCACCAGCTGGCCCTGGTCGAGCTGGTCGGCGAAGTCTCCGAAGGTGACCGCTCCGACCTGACCAGACTCGACTGCATCCTGGATCCGGGCCAACCCTGCTTCTGCCGCCGCCACCGTTGGTCGAGAAGGGTCGTCACCGTTGGCCAGCATGGCCAGCCCCACCGCCTCGCGCATCTCGCCGATCACGCCGACACGGCCCTTGAACTCCGGATCGAACAGATCCTCGATCGAGTTGATGGGGCGCCCGGTCAGGGCCGGATCGTAGGCAATACCGGTGATGCCGGCTTGCCATGGCATCTGGAATCGTGACCCACGGTCCCAAGCGTTCGTCATGTAGAGCGGATCGAGGTTGGCGTGGTTGGGGATGATCTCGATCGGCAGAGGTTCGGCCCAACCCTGCTCGATCATCTGGGCTGCCCTCCAATTGGTCGGCACGACGATGTCATAGCTCGGTTCTGAGCTGTTGATGGCGTTGGTCAGCACCAGGTCGTAGCCGTCATAGTTGTCGCTGTACTCCTCTATATAGTTGACCGAGATACCGAAATCGGAGCTGAACCGGTCGATCGTGCCGGCCTCGCCGTTCTCGGTGGGATCGATGTAGTCGGCCCAAGTCAGCATCGTGAGCCGGTTCGAGCCACCCAGATCGAACTCTGAGGCCGATCCGGCGTCGGTCGTGCACGCAGCCAGGCCGGCCGCCCCCAAGCCGACCAGGAATGATCGACGACTGAGGGTCTTGGCGGCGAAAGCTGGTCTGCCTGGACGCTTCAGTGGTCGGCCCGAGCCGTGGGGTCGGTGGGAACTGGGGAGAAGATGGCTCATCACTGGTAGTCCCGGAGTCGGCCCTGGACACCGAGTATGACTGCAAGGGCAGCCAGGGCGGGGAGTATGACGCTGACAAGGGGCAGGAGGCGGGGTGATGCGGCCGCTGATGTCACCCCATCGTCGAACTGGTTCCGGTTGTCGGACAAGACGCTCTCGATGCTGGTGTTGAGCCCATTGAAGTCCGAGATACCGGCCCCCTGGAACAAGGCGATGGCCTCATCTTGTGAGCCTTGGCTCGACAGGGCGGTGATCGACTCGACGGTCTGGCGGTAGCGGTCCCAGCGAATGTCCAGCTCCTCGGCCGCAGCCCGCTCTCGGGTGGAGTCGACGCCGGCGGCGACCGCCGCGATCTCGTTGTCGATCGAGCTGATGATGGTCACCGGGTCCTCCGACTCCGCCCCTAGGAGCCGAAGGCTGAGTTGGGACTGGACTTCATAGGCCGAAGACTGGAGAGCCGATGTAGCAACGATGGAGTCGTAGCCTCCGTCTTCAGCGTTGCGCAGGGCCTGGACCCGAACCATGGTGACATTGGCTACCACGGCCAGGGTGGCGATGATGAGCAAGGTGGCGAGAGTCAAGCCGATATTGATGATCCGGTTGCTGCGGTGGAACACGCCGAGCTGGAACCACACCAAGAACACGGCCGTACCGGCACCAACTGCGACGGCCACCATGGTCAGGATCAGGCCTCGATCGGTCTTGTCGCTGAACTCCGCCTGGTTCTGTGCGGTCAACTCGTCGACGGCCGATACGATCTCGGTCCGGGTCAGATCGAGGGCGCTTCGCAGGGCAACATCGGCCTCGTCGGACCCGAGCTCGTTCGCCGTCTGCGACGACTCGATCTGGCCGCTGTAGGTGGTGAGTGCCACCGAGATCGACTTGAGGGCTTCATGCGCCGTGTCGTCATCACCGACCAGCCCCGCCACTTCCTCGGTTTGTTGGGCCGAACGGGCCAGAGCTTCGAGATATAGCACTCGACGGGTCCGGTCTTCACCCCCGGTCGATCCGGCCAAGAACACTGATGTGGCTGCGGCGTTCGCCTCAGCAACACTGGCCGACAGTCCCTGCAACTCGATGAGCGACGGGGCGACATTGGATTCGATGCTCTGGGCCGAGGAACTGGTGACCAGGGTGGCGGCCGTGGCCACCGTGGCAAAGCCGGCGATAGTGGCAATGGCCAAAGCACCGAAGAACCGGTACCAGCCAGGGGTGTTGGCGGTGCTCCAGGCCGCGCTGCTAGCCGGGCTCGATCCCGCCGCGACCGGAGCTACGGCCGTCTTGGGTGGGGGAGGGGCGTTGGTGACAGTCATTCGGCGTCAAGGCTAGAGGAAACGGAGCCGGTTAGAATCGGCGATGGTGGCGAACGATCCAGCGAACCCGACGCCCCCTCCACCGGTTGCCGGTGATCCCGAGACTGCCCTCGAACACTATGAGAAGGCGGTCGTTGGGCTGCGGGCCGGCCTGCTGGACATGGAGGCATCACCGTCATTCCTGATGTTGACCAGTGACGAGCTCGGTCCGGTCACCGCATCCAAGGTCGGAGCCGGAGGCGGAGCCAAGGCGGCCAGCGATCTGTGGGCTGTCCTCCAAGCCATCGACAGTGCACTGGAGCACATCCGAGAGCGGGTTGACACCGAGGGACTGAAGGGTAAGAACCGGCACGAGGTCGTCGAGCTGTTGTCGACCCGCTGGGTCGACGTCGCTGGCTCGGGCTCAGCGCTGCGCTCGATCGGTGAGCTGTTGGCCGCCGTCCGCAAGACCTACGACGACCTGCGCCCTCATGTCACCGAGATCGATCAGCTCTGGCTCACAATCCTCCCTCGACTCGATGCGGCCAAGGCCACCCTGACCCGTCTCGATGCCGAGGTCGACCAGCTCGGTGT
>JAAETV010000560.1 GCA_024227975.1 Actinomycetes bacterium | reverse complement strand
GGCAGCGGTCGCCGCACTGCATCTGACGTCTACCGAAGCTCGTACCCCTGCACAACCGCCTCCACATGTCAATACTGATCGAACGGCCCATCGAGGTCGAAACAGATGCTTTGCCCGATGATGTCGAGCGTTATGACGCCGCCGGTGCCTTGCCCGATCCTCGTCGGATGCAGCTATGGCTGGCGGCAGCCGCCGCTGCGCTGGCCATCGTCGGCGCTATCGCCGAATTTGCTGGTGTCGATGATGGTGGCTCATTCCTCGAAGCAACCCAGACTCAGCCGGCTCCGGTTTCGATTGGTCCCCTCGATGACGAGGGACCGACGGTTGGTTTGCTGACACGGGCAACCATGATCACGGGTGGTTCGATGACGGCATCCGCCGATGACGTTACCGCTCCCACCGCCACCACCTCAGGCGAGCCGTCAACCATGGTGTCAGCGCCGATCACGACCTTGGCCGCAGCCACCCCCACCGTCTCGGCTACCACCGAGGCCGTCAGCGTGTCGACTACCACCGAGGCTGTCAGTGTGTCGACTACCACCGAGGCTGTCAGCGTGTCGACTACCACCGAGGCTGTCAGCGTGTCGACTACCACCGAGGCTGTCAGTGTGTCGACTACGGCTCTGTCAACGACCACTCAGGCTGGTTCCGGTCAGTCGGGTCAGCTGGTGTGGGAAGAGAACTTCGATTCGCTTGACACCCAACGGTGGGCCGTCGAGCACTCGACCTACGGGGACGGGAACAATGAGCTCCAGTGCTATCGGCCTCGTAATGTGTCGGTCGTCGACGGCAAGCTCGTCTTGAAGGCGGTGACCGAGACCTACACCTGTCCCAATGGGTCAACCCGGTCGGTGACCTCGGGCATGGTTCGCAGTCGGGGTGTCACCTTCTCTCCGGGCCACGCCCTGGAGTTCAGCGTCAAGCTGACTCCGGCCAATGAAGCCGACCAGTCTGGGTTGTGGCCCGCTGTCTGGTCCTCCGGTTGGGCCGAGGGAGGATGGCCGAGGGGGGGAGAGTTGGACTTCCTCGAAGTCATGACGGCCAACGATCCGACCCGATCCATCTTCAGCTTGCACTACGCCGAGCCCGACGGGTCCCACGGGGTGACCAACCGGCCCGTCTATGGCGCCGCCAACTTCAGCGCCGCCTGGCACACGATCCGCTTCGAGTATGGGCTAGACGGACAACTCGTCTGGTACCTGGACGGCGCAGAAGTGATGAGGGTGATTGCTGCTGAGACCGTTCAGGGCTATCCGGCCCCGTTCAATCTCCCCATTGATGAACTGAAGATCAACCTTGCTCTCGGCGGACGTCCCGGACCGCTTTCCCCCCAGGCCATCGGGTCGGCGGGAGCCAGGTTCGAAATGGACTACATTCGCATCTATCGCCTATAGCAGGTGGGTCAACCATCGTCTAGGATCCATCTCGTCCTGGCCGCCAATGGGTACCTAGGTGTTCGCGTCGGAAGATCGGCAACGAACCCCGAGTAGGCGACGACATGGGCGGATATTCCACGATGATCGTTGGAGACGATCGCATTCGTGCTCGATGAATTGACGACGGCCTAGCTCACCCGAGCAGGGCTGAACGCGGGGGACCGTTGCGAAGCTGGTTGAGAAGATGGTGGTGGCTGCCGGTATTGATTCTCGGGCTGCTGTTTGTCGAAGCGGTTCTTGTCGGTTCCTGGGTTTCGGGGATTGCCAGAGACGAGGCGGCGGCCGCCGCCGATATCCCTCTCGATCGGGTTGAGGTCGACGGGCTCGATATCACCCTGACCGGCTTCACCGATGAGGCCGAACGAGACGCAGCGGTAGCCGCAGTGGACGCGCTGGAGTCAAGCGACAGCGTGATCGGGCTCATGGCCCGCTCAGCCGTCCCCGCCAGCACCGACGCCAGTACCGAGGACAGTACCGACGCCAGTACCGAGGACAGCACCGACGCCAGTACCGAGGACTCGGCCCCTGCCCTTCCTCCGACCGAGATCGACCTCGTCGTCGCGGCCGATAGTGGGGTGACACTCCAAGGCGTGGTGTCGAGCGAGCAAGTCCGATCCGACGTCCTGGCTCTGGCTGAGACCCACTTCGGT
>JAAETV010000559.1 GCA_024227975.1 Actinomycetes bacterium | reverse complement strand
GCATCCCGCTGCCTGCGTTGCTTTGCCAACATTCAGCTCGATACTGAGCGGTGTGTGCTATGCGCCCTCTGCGCCGATGTCTGCCCACTCGACCTGATTTCGCTGGTTCCCTCGGAGGAGATCAACCCCCAACGCGGGGGTGGAACTGTTCTCCTCCTGGATGAGTCGGCTTGTATCCGCTGCGCATTGTGTATAGAGCGTTGCCCGCCCGATGCCCTCTCCATGGGTGTCTGGACCGGCGTTGGCGTCCCCTGAAGACGAGAGGCCTTTGATGACCGACACTGACGAACCGAAGCTACTCGCATTCGACCAGGAGAGGATCCGCGTCCTGCACTTCACGTGGATCGCCTTCTTCATGACGTTCTACGTCTGGTTCAACCTGGCACCGCTGGCCACGACCATGCGCGGTGACCTCGACTGGATGACCAAGGAGCACGTCAAGATCCTCCTGATCTGCAACGTGGCCCTCACCATTCCTGCTCGCATCGTGGTCGGCACCCTGATCGATCGGCTCGGAGCCAGGATCGTCTTCACCGGCCTCATGGTCACGATGGCGATACCCGCCATCTGGTTCGCCTTCGCTGACACCTTCACCCAGCAGATGATCTCCCGGCTCGCCCTTGGCGGGGTCGGGGCCGGGTTCGTCATCGGGATCAAGATGGTGGCCCAATGGTTCCCTCCGAAGTATGTGGGAAGGGCTGAAGGCTTCTACGCCGGCTGGGGGAACTTCGGCTCGGCCTTCGCTGCCATGACCTTGCCCTGGTTCGCCTTGACTGTTCTGGGCCGCTGGTTCGACCTTGGTGACGGGGCCTGGCGTTGGGCCATGGCCATCAACGGATTGGTCCTGGCCATCTACGGCGTCATGTACTACTTCCTGGTCCGTGACGTGCCCGACGGACGCACCCTGACCCGGACCAAGAAGGCCGAGCCGATGTTGTGCTCGTCGTATCGCGACCTGGTCCAGTACCTCCTTTGGTCGATCCCCCTTGTCGGGGCTCTCGGAGTGCTGGCTTGGCGGGTCAGCAATGTGAAGGTTGACGGAGATGTGGTCTTCTCCAAATCGACCCTCTACGTCATCTATGGGCTACTGACCATCGTCTACCTGGTCCATGTGGCCAAGACCCTCCACGTCAACCTCCCATACATCAAGGCAGGCGTGCCGGATGCGGAGAGGTACCACTTCGGAAGTGTCGCCGCCCTCAACAGCACCTACTTCGCCAACTTCGGAGCCGAGTTGGCCGTCGTCTCCATGCTCCCGGCCTTCTTCGAGAACACCTTCGAGCCCTTGCGTAGTGGTGATGGGAGCCCCCTGGTCACGGCAACGGTGGCCGGGTTGGTGGCCTCCTCGTTTGCTTTCGTGAATCTGGTGGCCCGCCCCCTCGGCGGTTACCTGTCGGACCGCTTGCCCAGTCGCAAGCGGACCATGTTGATCTACATCATGGGTATTGTCGTCGGGTTCTTCTTGATGGCGTTCATCGCCAAGTGGACAACCGGGGTCGACGAGGATGGTCTACGCAACGTCATCCCGATGTTCAGCGGGCTCACCTGGTTGGTCATCGCCGTCCTACTCACTGTCTTCGCCTCGATCTTCGTTCAAGGGGCAGAGGGCGCGACGTTCGCCATCATCCCCATGGTCAACCGTCGGATGACCGGTCAGATCGCCGGGATGGCCGGGGCCTATGGCAATGTCGGGGCGGTCATCTACCTCGTCATCTTCTCCCTGGTCGATGCTCGAACCTTCTTCTTCATTCTCGCCGCCGGTGCTCTGGTCAGCTTCATCATCACGTTCCTCCTGCTCGAAGAGCCAAAGGGAGCGTTTGCCGCGACCTTCGAGGACGAGCACGCCCATGGTGATGAAGCATCTGCCGAGGCAGGGCAGGAAGCCGACCCCATCCCAACTGCGAACAGGACAACCGATGGCTGACATCCTCGAATGGGACGTAGAAGACGAAGAGTTTTGGGAGGAGAAGGGGAAACGGGTTGCCACTCGCAACCTGTGGATCTCTATCCCGAGCCTGTTGTGTGGGTTCGCGGTTTGGCTCTACTGGAGCGTCATCACGGTCCAGATGCTCAACCTGGGATTCCCGTTCGAGCAGGCTGAGCTGTTCACCATTACTGCCATCGCCGGGTTGACTGGAGCCAGTCTTCGTATCCCCAGCAGCTTCTTCATCCGCATCGCCGGTGGACGAAACACCATCTTCTTCACCACTGCCCTGTTGATGATCCCAGCCGCTGGTGCCGGGTTCGCCCTCCTCGACCAGGACACCCCGCTCTGGGTCTTCCAGCTGCTGGCTTTCTTGTCCGGGCTCGGCGGCGGCAACTTCGCCTCGTCGATGTCGAACATCAGCTTCTTCTACCCCAAGAAGATGCAGGGCCTGAGCCTCGGTCTCAACGCCGGACTCGGCAATGCCGGGGTCACCACCATGCAGATCCTCATCCCGCTGGTGATGACCAACGCCGTCTTCGGCGGTGGATCGATGGTGCTGGAGAAGACCTCGGGCACCCTGATCGGCAAGATCGAGGCCGGTACCGAGACCTGGATCCACAACGCTGGTTTCGTCTGGCTGGTATTCCTGGTGCCGCTGGCTTATCTCGGCTTCACCCGGATGAACAACATCCGGACCGAACATGTCTCACCCAATATCGGCTCCCTCGTTTCGTCGTTCAGCAAGATCAGCGGGATGTTGTTGGTGGCCTTCGCCACCTCCGCAGTCGGCCTCTTCGTGATCCTCCCCGATCCGACTGGCCTCGGCGCACCATCATGGGCCAAGTACCCAGTCATCGCCGCGGTCATCACCGCCACTGTGATGCTGCTGAAGCAGATCCCGGGAGAGATCAAGCCGAACCTCGAGCGTCAGTTCCGCATCTTCAGCAACACCCACACCTGGGTCATGAGCGTCATCTACACCATGACCTTCGGCAGCTTCATCGGCTACTCGGCCGGCTTTGCCTTGGCTATCAAGGTCGTGTTCGGGTTCAAGCACATCGAGGTCGACGGGGTCTTGACCCACGACACCCCCAACCCTGATGGTCCATCCGCTCTGACCTTTGCCTGGATGGGACCCTTCATCGGTGCCTTCATCAGGCCGCTCGGGGGTTGGATTGCTGATCGGGTCGGCGGGGCCAGAGTCACCCACTATGTCTCCATCGTGATGACGGCCAGTGCCCTCGGCGTTGCCTACTACCTCCGCGAGGCGTACAAGTCCGAGACGCCTGAGGACTTCTTCGTCCCCTTCTTCTTGATCTTCCTCCTCCTCTTCGCCGCCTCGGGCATTGGTAACGGCTCGACGTTCAGGACGATCGCCATCGTGTTCGACAAGGAGCAGGCCGGACCTGTCCTCGGCTGGACATCAGCCGTCGCCGCCTACGGAGCCTTCGTGGTCCCTCAGGAGTTCGGGGAACAGATCAAGGGTGGTACCCCCGAGATCGCCCTGTTCGGGTTCGCTATCTTCTACGTGGTCTGCCTGGCTCTGAACTGGTGGTACTACCTTGGCCCGAAGGCGGAGTTCAAGAACCCATGAGTGAATTCGAAACCGATAAGGAAAGGGCCCCAATGAAACAGCCATCCCGCTCGAGGAGCGGGGTCGTGACCTTCCTGATTCTGGCCATGGCCGTCGGCGGGGCAGTCGTCTTCGGCGGGGCCTCGGCTGGAGCCGGCCCGGTGGCCAGAGTCCTACCTCAGGCCGACACCGCCGCTGGGGCCCAGGTCTTCGGCGACAACTGTTCTAGTTGCCACCAAGCAGACGGCAGCGGCATTCCTGGTTCGTTCCCACCCCTCCTCGGCAATGCGAACGCCCTCGACCCCGAATATGTCGAGACCGTGGTCCGTAGTGGACTCGAGGGTCCCATCGAGGCACTCGGTGTCAGCTATGACAGCGCCATGCCCAGCTTCTCCAGTCTGTCCGACGCCGAGGTGGCGAATGTTGTTGCCTTCGTCGTGACCCTGGCTGAGCGTGATCCCGCCGGAACAGGGTCCTCATCTGATGAGGACACCGACGTAGTCGAGGTAGAGCCCGGTGACGTCGACGAGGGTCATGAACTCTTCATAGGGGCAGACCGGTTCACCAATGGTGGAGCGGCCTGCGCCGGCTGTCATACGGCGGGGAAAGTCGGGAACCTCGGGGGGTGGGGCCTCGGCCCCGATCTGACCGATGTCGTTGCCAGGCTTGGTAGCGAGGCCGCCCTTGCGTCTTGGTTGACGGCTCCCCCCACCCCGACGATGCAACCTGTCTTCGCTGACCATCCTCTCACCCCTGACGAAGTAGCAGATGTTGCTGTGTTTTTGAGTGATGCCCCGTCGCAGACGAAGCAATCAGACCCCGGCGATGGATTGATTTTGGCCGGTGGGGCCGGCTTGTTGTTGTTGATCGGCGGCATGGCCGTCGCCTGGCGCGGTATGCGTCAGACCTATGAAGAACGGTTGAGGAGCAGGCGATGAACGACCACTGGATCCAGGAAAAGGTCGCACCTGCAGAGCGTAAGTGGGAGGAGTTCTACCGCAACCGCTTCCAACACGACAAGCGGGTGAGGACCACTCACGGTGTCAACTGCACTGGCAGCTGCTCTTGGGAGGTGTTCGTCAAAGACGGCATCGTCACCTGGGAGCTCCAAGCCACCGACTACCCACAGCTCGAAGAGGGCCTCCCGCCCTATGAGCCTCGGGGCTGCCAGCGCGGGATCTCCTACTCCTGGTACCTCTACTCGCCCATCCGGGTGAAGTACCCCTATGTCCGCGGTGCCCTGATCGACCTGTACCGCCAGGCCAAGGAGGAGTACCTGGGTGATCCGGTGAACGCCTGGGCATCGATCCAGGCCGACCCTGAGAAACGGCGTCTCTACCAGCAGGCCCGAGGCAAAGGTGGCTTCCGACGCATCGACTGGGACGAGGCTCTGGAACTGGCGGCGGCATCGACCGTCCACACCATCAAGGATCATGGGCCGGATCGGGTCGCTGGCTTCTCGCCCATTCCGGCCATGTCGCAGATCAGCTATGCCGCCGGCAGCAGGTTCATGTCGCTCATCGGCGGGGTGGTGATGAGCTTCTACGACTGGTACTGCGATCTTCCTCCGGCCTCGCCTGAGATCTGGGGTGAGCAGACCGATGTGCACGAGTCAGCCGACTGGTACAACGCTCGCTTCGTTGCCGTCATGGGCTCCAACCTCAACATGACCAGGACCCCCGACACCCACTTCATCTCCGAAGTGCGCCACGCCGGGGCCAAGCTCGCTGTCTTCAGCCCTGACTTCTCCCAGGTGGCCAAGTACGCCGACTGGTGGATTCCCTCCAACCCAGGTCAGGACACCGCCTTCTGGCTGGCTGTCAACCATGTCCTGCTCACCGAGTTCTACAACCAGCGAAAGGTCGACTACTTCGAGAGCTACGCCCGCCAGTACACCGATCTCCCGTTCCTGGTTCAGGTCGAAGATGCCAAGGCCGGCAAATACCTCCGGGCCGGAAGGCTCTCGGCTTATGCCAGGGTCGAGAACCCCGAGTGGAAGCTGCTGATGTGGGACGAGGAAGCTGATGCTCCTCGCATGCCGAACGGCAGCATCGGCGATCGCTGGGCCGAGGAAGACAAGGGTCACTGGAACCTGGAGCTTGTCGACACCGTGCGGGGAGAGAAGATCAGCCCTCGGCTGTCCTTCATCGACCACCATGATGAGGTCATCGACGTCGAGCTCGATTTCTTCGGCAGCGATGGCAACATCACACGCTCAGTCCCAGTGCGGACGGTATATACCGCTGACGGCCCGGTGAAGGTAACCACCGTCTTTGATCTCCTCAATGCCCGTTTCGGGGTCGACCGTGGACTCAAGGGCTACGACGCCGCCAGCTACGACGACGACGATTCGCCATACACCCCGGCTTGGCAGGAGCGTTACACGGGGATCCATCGCGACACCGTGGTGAAGTTCGCCCGTGAGTGGGGCCGCAACGGCGAGCTGACCGGGGGCAAGAACCTGATCATCATTGGGGCCGGTGCCAACCACTGGTACCACAACAACCTGCTTTACCGATCGGGCATCGTGGCCCTCATGCTCACCGGCTCGGTCGGGGTCAACGGTGGCGGTCTGGCCCACTATGTCGGCCAGGAGAAACTGGTCAATGCAGCCTCGTGGGGCTCGATTGCTTTCGGGCTCGACTGGGGCTACGCCCCCCGGCATCAAAACACGCCCTCGTTCCACTATGTCCACTCTGACCAGTGGCGCTATGAGCGGGGCTACCGCGAATACGACTCGCTGCCCGACGACCACCCCGAACGCCATAGCCACACCATTGACCACCAAGCCCGAGCGGTACGCCAGGGCTGGCTGCCCTTCTTCCCGCAATTCAAGGAGAACCCGATCGACGTCGTGCGTCAGGCTCGCCGCAAAGGGGCAGACACCGACGAGGCCGTCACCGCATACGTCGCCGATCGGGTGACGTCGGGTGACTTGGAGCTCGCTATTGACGATCCGGATGCCCCCGAGTCGTGGCCTCGGACCTGGTTCATCTGGCGGGGCAACGCCATTGGTACCTCAGCCAAGGGCCACGAGTTCTTCATGCGCCACTACCTGGGCACCGACTCGACCGCCATCGCCACCGAACCCGACGACCATGGGGTGGATGAGGTGAAGGTCAGGCCCGATGCCCCCATCGGGAAGATGGATCTGGTCGTAGATCTGAACTTCAGGATGGACACCTCGGCCCTCTACTCCGATCTGGTCCTACCCGCCGCGACCTGGTACGAGAAGGACGATCTCAACAGCACCGACATGCACACCTTCATCAATCCGATGCAGGCTGCGGTGCCCCCAGCGTGGGAGTCGAAGACGGACTGGCAGACCTTCTCTGCTTTGGCCAAGAAGGTCGCCGAGCTCTCAGGCGGGCACCTGTCGGAATCGGCTGAAGACGTGGTCATGCAACCCCTCGTCCATGACAGCGCCGACGAGATATCCCAACCCCAGGTTGGTGACTGGCGAGCGGGCGAGGTCGAGGCCATCCCCGGCAAGACGATGCCACGCTTCAAGGTGGTGAAGCGAAAGTACAGGGAGCTCTACGAGCAGATGACCTCACTCGGTCTTGGGGTGAGGAACAATGGTGTCGCGGCCCATGGCCTTCGTGTCCAGGTCGAAGAGTTCTACGATGAGCTGGCCCGCAAGCAGCCTGATCGTCGCAGCATGGAGGGCGACCAACTCCTGCGGCCATCGCTGGAGCGTGATCGGGAGGTGTGCGAGGCGATCCTGGCCCTAGATCCGGCATCGAACGGTGAGCTGGCCCATCGAGCCTTCTTGGCCGAAGAGGCCAAGACGGGCCGAAGCCTCACCCATCTCGGAGCCGGTCAGCGTGATACCCGCATCGATTTCGCTCAGCTGGTCACCCAGCCTCGACGCGTCCTCACCACTCCGACCTGGAGTGGACTGATCGGTAAGGGTCGGCCCTACAGCCCCTTCACCCTCAATGTCGAGCAACTGGTGCCATGGCGGACCCTCACCGGTCGCCAGCACTTCTACCTCGATCACGGCACCTACATCGAGTGGGGTGAGCACCTTCCCGGCTACAAGCCGCGGCCTGACCATGTCATGTTGTCCGAGACCGAGGAGTCCTTGGCCGAGGGCCAAGACGGTCGCTTGTTCAACTACATCACGCCCCATGGCAAGTGGTCGATCCACTCGACGTACGGCGACAACGAACGGATGATGACGCTCTCCCGCGGGGGCTACCCGATCTGGCTCAATGTCAAGGATGCCGCTGATCTCGGTATCACCGACAATGACTGGGTCGAGCTCTACAACGACAATGGGGTCTTTGTGCAGCGCTGCACCACCTCGTCGAGGATTCCCCGGGGCACCGTGTTCGTCTATCACGCCACCGAGCGCACGGTCGGTATCCCGATCTCACCTCGGCGCAAGAAACGGGCTGGCATGAACAACTCCCTGACTCGGGCCCGGCTCAAGCCGGTGTTGATGAGCGGTGGCTACGCCCAGTTCACGTACGCCTTCAACTATTGGGGCCCCACTGGGGTCAACCGCGACACCTTCGTCTACGTCCGCCGCATCGAGCGGCCCGACTACTAGGAGCAGCACATCATGCGAGTACATGCCCAGATGAGCATGCTCTTTCACCTTGACAAGTGCATCGGTTGTCACACCTGCTCGGTGGCCTGCAAGAACTTGTGGACCGACCGTGATGGCGCCGAGTACATGTGGTGGAACAATGTCGAAACCCGCCCGGGGACCGGCTACCCAACTGGTTGGGAAGACCAGGACCACTACAAAGGGGGCTGGCACCGCGACGCCAAGGGCCGACTCAAGCTCGTCCTCCACTCCAAGGCCGGCGGGTTGGGCAAGCTCTTCTACAATCCGTCACTGCCCGAGCTCGACGACTACTACGATCCCTTCACCTTCAGGTACGGGGACCTCTTCACCTCACCCCAGGGTGAATACCAGACCACGGCGGTGCCGATCTCCAAGATCACGGGTGACCAGTTGGAGGTCTCGTCTGGCCCCAACTGGGATGACGACCTCAGTGGCTCCGATATCTATGCCCGCAACGACCTGTCTCTCGAAGGGGTAGACGAGTCCGTCAGGCATCAGATGGAGGAGATCGAGCGGGTGGTGTTCAACTACCTACCCCGAATCTGCAACCATTGTGTCAACCCAGCTTGTGTTGGAGCCTGCCCCAGTGGGGCCATCTACAAGCGAGGCGAAGACGGCGTCGTCCTCGTCAACGAGGACAAGTGCCGAGGGTGGCGGATGTGCGTTGCTGGCTGCCCTTACAAAAAGGTCTACTACAACTGGTCGACGGGGAAGTCGGAGAAGTGCATCCTCTGCTTCCCGCGCATGGAGACGGGTCAAGCCCCAGCCTGCGCCCACTCCTGCGTTGGCCGGATCCGCTACATGGGCGTACTGCTCTATGACGCCGACCGGATCGAGGAGATGGTCTCCCTCCCCGAAGACGAGCTGCTCGATGCTCACCTCGACATGATCCTCGATCCTTGGGACGAGCGGGTCGTCACCGCGGCCAAGGCCGAGGGGATAGACGCCGGGTGGATCGATGCCGCCCGTCGCTCACCGGTGTACAAGTTCGTGAAGGAATGGGGCATGGCCCTTCCCCTTCACCCCGAATACCGGACCGGGGCCATGATGTTCTACGTCCCGCCCCTGTCGCCCGTTATCAGCACCATCGAGCAGAACATGGTGAAGCTAGACATTCCCGACGAGCGGGTTGACTTCGAGCTGCTAGATGAGCTCGACAAGGCTCGCCTCCCGGTCAAGTACCTGGCCAACCTGTTCTCGATCGGCGACGAGGAACCGATACGGAAGGTGCTGCGAACCATGCTCGCCGTCCGCAGCTACAAGCGGCGCCAGAGCGTCGATGGTGTCGTCGACGAATCGGCCCTGTCCATCCTCGAATCGGCCGGGCTGACCGAACAGAGGGCAGAGGACATCTATCGCCTCACGACCTTGCCCACGATCGACGAGCGCTTCATCTTTCCCCCGTACCACCGGGAGATGTCGATCGAGGAGTTGGAAGACCCGCTCTCCCACAAGGGAGCGATCGGTTTCGGTTCCCTCCGGGCCCCCAAGCGGGGGGCGTAATGCATCCCACCCAGGTTGTAGCTCTCGGCTATCGCTATCCGAATCCGACCCATCGAGAGTCGTTGGCTACTGCGGTGGCTTCACTGTCCTCCGGGGTGGCCAGTCGCCAGATGGGCCAGTTCCTCGACGAGGTGAGCGAGCTCGAGCTCGGCCAGTGGGAAGAGCTCCACACCCGCACCTTGGACTTGTCCCCGGCCTTCGTCCCCTATGTGGGCCATGTGACCTGGGGGGAGAACTACCGACGGGGTGAGTTCATGGCTGATCTGAAACGGGACATGACCGAACACGGTGTCGACCTCGGCGGAGAGTTGCCGGACCACATCGAACCCATCCTGCGGTATCTGGCCGTCGTCCCCGAGCCCCGGGCCGACCTACTCGAAGTCTTGCCTGGAGCGGTGACCACGATGGAGAGCACCCTGGCCGCAGCCGACAAGGCCAACCCCTATCGCCATGTCCTGGCCGCAACTGTGGCCGTCGTCCAAGACCTGAAGCCGGTCATGATCGGAGTGGCTCGATGAGCAGCAATGACCTTTTGTTTGCCGTGTTTCCCTATGTTGCGGTGGCCTTGGCCGTGATTGTGACCATCGTGCGCTGGCGTCAACATCCGTTTTCGGTGTCGTCACTGTCTTCCCAGTTGCTGGAGAGCAGGCGCCTGTATTGGGGATCGGTCTCATTCCATTGGGGCCTGGTCCTGGTCCTGGTTGGCCATCTCCTGGCCCTGATCGTTCCTCAGGGTTTCGAGATCTGGAATGGTGCCCCGCTTCGTCTCTACCTCCTGGAAGCGACCGGGCTCGCCCTGGGCCTGTGGGCCGCCTTCGGCCTGGGGATCTTGTGCTGGCGCCGGTTGACCAGTCGACGGATACAGGTCGTTAGTTCACCCATGGATCATGTGGTGCTGACTGTGCTCGCCATCCAGATCGTCACCGGTATCTGGATTGCCGTTGGCTATCGGTGGGGCTCGTTCTGGGGGACATCGGTCTTCGTGCCATACGTACGGTCGCTCTTGACCCTGAGCCCACGACCCGAACTGGTCGACCCGTTGCCATTCATCCTCCAGTTCCACGCCTTCATGTTCTGGGTCTTCGTCGCCGTGTTCCCCTTCAGCCGGCTGGTGCACATCGTGACCCTGCCTCTGGGGTACCTGGTACGTCCATGGCAGCGGGTGGTCCGCATCCGCCAGCCCGACTCCGTCTACCACCCGGCGGCAGACAAGACTTTGGAGCGAATCCCCTAGCGGGTCTGGGGTAGTAGGCCAGCGGAGAAGGTCGGCTCCACGGGGGTCGGCTACCACCACGCTCTATCACATCAAGCAGACACCGCCTCGGGATTACCCGTGCTCGTAGCTGGTTGGCTGGCCATCCTGGGCGGTACGGTTTGGCGCGCCGCTCACCGCTATCCGGGACCGACAAGGGAAAGCAGACCATGTCCGATATCACGCTCGAAGCATTCACCGCCGAGGCCGCCTCGTTTCTCGACACCAACGCAAGCCTGAAGGCCGAAGCCAAGCAGTTCGTTTGGGGTGAGGGCCCCGACGATGCCGCCCTGTTCGATGAAGTCGACCGGGAGCAGGAGGCAGCCGAACTAGCCCTGGCTCAGCAATGGCGGGCAAAGCGCTATGACGCCGGTCTCGGCTGGATCACGGGCCCCGTCGAGCTCGGAGGCCGAGGTCTGCCTCGAACCTACGAGCGGGCCTACGGTGAGTTGGAGGTCCGCTACGACATTCCCGATCAAGGGTTCTTCGGGATCGGGCTCGGCATGGTTGCCCCCACGATCCTCGACCATGGTAACCCTGAGGTGGTGAAGGATCTCCTGCCGAAGATGTACCGGGGTGATGTTGTTGGCTGCCAGCTCTTCTCCGAGCCGGGCGCGGGGTCCGACCTGGCCAGCCTGCAGATGAAAGCGGAGCGAGACGGTGAGGAGTGGATCGTCACCGGTCAGAAGGTGTGGACTTCGGGTGCCCACTATTCCGACGTCGGCGAGGTCATATGCCGTACCGATCCCAACATGCCGAAGCACAGGGGGCTCACCGGGTTCGTCGTCGACATGCGCTCAGCGGGGATCGACATAGTACCCCTGCGGCAGATGACGGGGGGCGCCAACTTCAATGAGGTCTTCTTCAATGAGGTCCGGATCCCGGACACCAATCGCCTGGGCGAGGTGAATGACGGTTGGCGGGTGGCCCTGACCACCCTGATGAATGAGCGAGCTTCTATCGGGGGTGGGGCGGCCGGTGGAGGCTTCACCCGTTTGAAGGAGATGGTCCGTCATTTCGGATTGGCCGATGACCCTGTCGTTCGCCAGGACCTGATGGAGATCTATATCAATGGCCAGATCCTGAGGTACACCAACCAGCGGGCCATCGCCAAGATGAAGGCAGGTGAGCTTCCGGGGCCGGAGATGTCGGGAGGCAAGCTCTCCCTGACCGACAACATGCGCCGAACGTCGGCCTTGGTGTCCAAGGTGCTCGGCCCCCGGTTGGTGGCCGATACAGGGGAGTGGGGGACATTCTCTTGGGCCAGCTATGTGCTGGGGATGCCGGCCATGGCCATCGCCGGCGGTTCGGATCAGGTCCTGCGCAACATCATGGGTGAGCGGGTCTTGGGATTGCCCAAGGAGCCCGGCATTGACACTGTGAGCCCGTTCAAGGACCTGGCTGTCGGTACCCAACGTCAGAGCTGACCGCTCAGGACACGGCAGCGTCGAGGGCCCGTTGGCTGATGGCGGCCAGCATCGGGGAGTCAGCGCTGTTGGCGAGAAGAGCGAGGGAATGGGTGATCGCCCATCCTCGCCCCCGCTCCCACATGTCGTCGTCGATTGGGCGGCTGGCGGAGTCGGCCGCGGCGCGGAAGATGGCGCGATGAGGCTCGTCGAACAGGGCCCACCCGGCCAGCAGATCTGTGGCCGGGTCACCACCGGTGAGGTCACCGAAGTCGATGATGGCGACCAGTTCGTTGTCGACCCGGATCATGTTGAGAGGGTGAAGATCTCCGTGGATCCAAAGGGGTGGGCCATCCCATGGTGGTCGCGCTGATGTCGCCAGCCACGCCGACAGCACCGCTTCGGTGTCGACCTGGTCACTGATGACGGCTAGGCGCTCCATCGTGATCTCGCTCCGATCGGCCAGCGGTCCGCCCCGGTAGGGGTTTGCCGGAGCGTCCGGCGGGGCGGTCTGGTGTAGGGCAGCCAGGAATCCACCGAGTTGGGTTGCGGCCAGGGCCGGGTCAGCGAATGGTGACGTCCCGACAGACGCTCCGTCGAACCAGGGGACGATCGACCAGCACCAGGGGTACCGATCCGACGGGTGGCCGGCCCGAACGGGAACCGGGATCAGCAGGGGGAGGTGAGGGGCTAGCCTGGGCAGCCAGGTCAGCTCATGAGCGACGTGGGTGGCCGCCAGCTGTCGCCGAGGCAGCCGGACAATGAGCTCTCGACCGAGTCGGTACAGGGCGTTGTCCCAACCATTGGCCAGGGCACGGATCTCGAGATCGGCCAGGTCTGGATGCTGGTCATTGAGTAGGCCCCGGACCAGTTCTTCGGAGATCTCGATCTCTGCCGCCGGCATCTTGGCCCCACCCATCGTCTGAGCCTACGCCTGGCCAGACTTCTCGACCTGCCACGAACCTCTGGCCCTGGTCCACAATTCCTCCACATTTGCCCCTGATGATGACCCTCAGGCAAATCACAAGGAGATGACATGATTGGTACCGTCCGGCGATTCCCCTTCTTCGGGCTCATCCTGTTCGGGCTCGGCTTCTTCGTTGCCAGCGCCCTCGCCGGCACCGCAAGCTCGATCATCGGGTTGGCCTTGTACCTCCCGTTCCTACTGCTCAAGGTGTTCCTCGTCGTCCTGGTCTTCAGTGTCTTCCTGCGATTCCTCGGTCGCGGTCGTGGCCGCGGCCAGGGTTGGTGCGGGCCTCGGTGGGGCGATTCGGTTGAGGAGAGCCGGCCCTATGGCTGGCACCATGCGATGCGACGAGAAGGCGCCCAGTGGCGAAACAAGGGCCGCCCCTACCAGCCACCGGCCCCTCACCCGCCTCGCTCGGCTGAGGAGGGCGAGTGGGAGGAGCACCTGCGCCAGGCTCGCCGCGAAGTCGACGACCTCGACGCCCCCTACAACGATCATGTCGACGGCACCGGCTCGTGACTAGCCACCATGCTCGTTGTGCGAGACTGGCCGCGTGACAACGGTCCTGGTCGTCGACGACGAACCCAGAATCACCCGCCTGGTCAGGGACTACCTGGATCAGGCGGGCTTCGCCGTGCTCGAAGCGGCCGACGGACAGGGGGCGGTTGACACCTTCCGTCGGCACCGCCCTGACCTCGTCGTGCTCGACCTCGGGCTGCCAGGCCTCGACGGGCTCGATGTGGTTCGGGAGCTACGGGCCGAGTCCGACGTTCCGATCGTGATCCTGACTGCCCGGGCCGACGAGACTGACCGGGTCGTCGGACTCGAACTTGGTGCCGATGACTATGTTGTCAAGCCGTTTGGGCCGAAAGAGCTCATAGCCAGGATCCGAGCGGTGTTGCGCCGAGCCGGCTCCGTACCGAACAAGGAGGTGTTCCGGGTGGGGGAGGTGATCGTCGACGTGCCAAAGATGCGAGTGCTGATCGCCGGTGCTGACATCGATCTGACCCCAACCGAGTTTCAGATCGTTGCTGCCCTCGTCGCTCAGCCCGGTCGGGTGTTCACCCGGAGCCAACTACTCGACGCCGTACACGGCGTCAGCTTCGAATCCTATGAACGAGCGATCGATGCCCACATCAAGAACATCCGCCGCAAAGTGGAGCCAGACCCACGCAATCCTCGATATGTACTCACCGTGCACGGGATCGGCTACCGATTCACCGATGATTAGGTCACGGTCGCGACCCCGTCACATCGGCTGGGGCCGTCGACGATCACCGGTGTGGTGGCCAAAGAACGAGTCCTGGCCACCGGCGAGAGGGCCAGAAGCCGAGGCGTGGTCACGATTCGGCCGCCGTATGATCGGCGGGGCACTGCTCGGGGTCGCGATGATCGTGATCCTGCCACTCGCTTTCGGCGTGATATTGGCGACCGCCATCGGGGGATGGGCCAGTGTTGCCATCGCCCTCGTCTCGTGGACCGGGCTTGGCCTGCTCCTTGCCGTTGGCCTCCGCTTGGCCATACGGGCCTTCTGGCCCATCCGGTCGCTGATCGACACCGCCGGTCGATTGGCGGATGGTGACTACGCGGCTCGAGTCAAGCCAATACCTTCGGGCCCGATACGAGAGGTCGTTGAGTCGTTCAACCGGATGGCCGGCCGGCTCGAAACGGCGGACGATCAACGGCGTCAGCTCCTCGCTGAGGTTGGTCACGAGCTACGAACCCCACTCACG
>JAAETV010000558.1 GCA_024227975.1 Actinomycetes bacterium | reverse complement strand
TTGCGGAGCTCGGGGGCCGTCCCTGGTGCTCTTGGGCCGATCGAGGGCCCGGGAGCCGTCGACCTCGACACCCTCGGGGCTGCGGCCCGTTCCGAGCCGGGAACTGATGGCATCGACCTGGTAGCCCAGGTGACGACGGCCGAGCCCTACACCGTCGGCAGTGGCGCTCGGCACGTCGTAGCAGTCGACTTCGGTATCAAGACCACCATTCTCGACCACCTGACTCGCTGCGCAACTGTCGATGTCGTGCCCGCTTCGACCCCGGCCACCGCCATTCTCGATCGCAACCCAGACGGGGTCTTCCTGTCGAACGGTCCCGGCGACCCGACCCAGGTTGGCTATGGGATCGAGTCGGTCAAGGCGCTGTTGGGTCAGGTACCGGTGTTCGGGATCTGTCTCGGTCATCAGATCCTGTCTCTGGCCATCGGGGCCAGGATCGAGAAGCTCCCGTTCGGCCACCATGGGGCCAATCACCCGGTCCGCAACGAGGCGACGGGTCGGGTCGAGATCACCAGCCAGAACCATAACTTCGCCGTCGACACTGCCTCTGTGGCTGGGTTGGCCGATGTCACCCACGTCAACCTCAACGATGGGGTGTGCGAAGGGCTACGAGTCAGCGGTGCTCCCGCCTTCAGCGTGCAACATCACCCCGAAGCCAGCCCCGGCCCCCATGACAGCGCCTACCTCTTCCACGAGTTCGATCAATTGATGAGCCGAGGGATCTGATAGCCGATGGCACGACGAGACGACATCGCCAGCATCCTCCTCATCGGTTCTGGTCCGATCGTGATAGGCCAAGCCTGCGAGTTCGACTATTCGGGAACCCAGGCTTGTCGTGCCCTGCGGGCCGACGGCTACCGGGTGATCCTGGCCAACTCGAATCCGGCCACTATCATGACCGACCCCGACTTCGCTGACGCCACCTACATCGAGCCGCTCACTCTCGAGGTCCTGACTGCCATCATCGAGGCCGAGCGGCCTGATGCTCTGCTACCGACCATGGGCGGTCAGACAGCACTCAACCTGGCCATGGAACTGGTCGAGGCTGGGGTTCTCGATCGCTACGGGGTCGAGCTGATCGGGGCCGATGCCACCGCCATCGCAACCGCCGAGGACCGTCAGCAGTTCAAGGAGGCGATGATCGAGATCGGCCTCGAGGTCCCCCGCAGCGGGGTTGCCCACACCATGGATCAGGCCATCGACATCATCGGCGAGATCGGCTTGCCTGTCGTCATCCGTCCCGCCTACATCCTCGGGGGGCGCGGAACCGGTATTGCCACAACGCCCGAGGAGTTCGGAGAGGTGGTGGAGAACGGGCTGACCGCCAGCCCCATCAGTGAGATTCTGATCGAGGAGTCGATCGCCGGCTGGAAGGAATACGAGCTGGAGGTCATGCGGGACAGGGCCGACAACCAGGTCGTCATCTGCTCAATCGAGAACGTCGACCCCATGGGGGTCCACACCGGCGACTCGATCACGGTGGCCCCCATCCAGACCTTGTCGGATGTCGAGTACCAGGTCATGCGGGATGCCGCTTTCGCCTGCCTACGGCGAGTTGGGGTCGAGACTGGGGGGTCCAATGTCCAGTTCGCCGTCGACCCTCACGATGGTCGGATGGTCATCATCGAGATGAACCCTAGAGTCAGCCGATCTTCGGCCCTGGCCTCGAAGGCCACCGGGTTCCCCATCGCCAAGATCGCAGCCAAGCTGGCCGTCGGCTACACCCTTGACGAGATCCCAAACGACATCACCAAGCAGACCCCGTCGTCTTTCGAGCCCGCTATCGACTATGTGGTGACCAAGGTCCCGCGCTGGGCTTTCGAGAAGTTCCCAGGGACCAAGGGCGTTCTGGGGACTTCGATGCAATCTGTGGGCGAGGTGATGGCCATCGGCCGCACCTTCCCCGAATCGCTCCAGAAGGCCTTCCGTTCGCTCGAGGTTGGCCAGGATGGGCTGAATGCCTGTGGGGCCGAGGCCCGATTCCGCTCGATGAGTGACGATGAGCTCAGCCGGGCGGTCACTACTGCCACCCCTGATCGACTGCTCCACGTGGCTGAAGCACTGAGGCGCGGTGTCACTGTCGATGTGCTCAGCCAGACGACCAGGATCGATCCCTGGTTCCTTGATCAGATCCTGTCGATCGTCGAGCAACGCCACTGGTTGGAGGCCCGAGTCTCCGAATCGGTAGACGGTGCCTCGACTCCCGGTGAGCTCGCCCTCGACGCTCTGACCAGGGCTCAATGGCGGCGCACCAAGCAGATGGGCTTCAGCGACGCCCAGATCGGCTACCTGTTCGACGTGCCGGCCGCTACCGCGAGGGCCGCCCGCGTCCGGGCTGGGGTCAATGTCACTTTCAAGACCGTCGATACCTGTGCTGCTGAGTTCGAGGCCCTGACCCCCTATCACTACTCAACGTTCGAAGACGAGAGTGAGGTCAGCCCTGGGATCAAGCCCCGCATCATGATCCTGGGCTCGGGCCCTAACCGGATCGGCCAGGGAATCGAGTTCGACTACTGCTGTGTGCATGCCAGCTTCGCCCTACGCGAGGCTGGCTTCGAGACGGTGATGGTCAATTGCAATCCGGAGACCGTCTCGACCGACTATGACACCTCAGATCGGCTCTACTTCGAGCCCATCACCTATGAGGACGTGATGAACATAATCGAGGTCGAGGATCCCGTCGGGGTCATCGTCTCACTCGGTGGCCAGACTCCGCTGAAGCTGGCTGATCAGCTTCCCGAGGAGTTGGTAATGGGGACGGCTCCAGCCTCGATCGACGCGGCCGAAGACCGCGATCTCTGGGGTTCACTCTGTGCCCGTCTGGAGATCCCCCAGCCGGCAGGGGGCACGGCGAGCACGATTGACGAGGCCTTGGAGGTGGTGGCCAAGATCGGCTATCCAGCCCTCGTCCGGCCGAGCTATGTGCTCGGAGGTCGGGCCATGGAGATCGTCTACGACGACGTCGACCTGAAGCGGGCCATGGCTGCGCTGAGTCATGAAGGATCGCTAGGGCGCGAAGGTGGTCTGTCAGCTGAGCGTCCGGTCCTGGTCGATCGCTTTCTCGAGGGGGCGATCGAGGTCGACGTCGACGCCGTTCGCGACTTCGATGGGGAGACCGTCATCGGTGGGATCATGGAACACGTGGAGGAGGCAGGGGTTCACTCCGGTGATTCGGCCTGTGTCCTTCCCCCTCCGAATCTGTCGGATCAGACCAAGGAGGTGTTGGTCGACTACACGACTCATATCGCGGCCTACCTGGAAGTCCAGGGGCCGATCAATGTCCAGTACGCGGTGAAGAACGGTCAGGTCTTCGTGATCGAGGCCAATCCCCGGGCGTCGCGCACCGTTCCCTTCGTCTCCAAGGCCACTGGTCGGCCCATGGCCAAGGTGGCGGCTCGGGTCATGGCCGGTTCCACCCTGGCCGAACTGAGCAAGGAGGGTCTGCTCCCGCCTGAGCCGAATCTGCATCACTGGTCGGTCAAGGAGGCTGTGTTGCCCTTCAGTCGCTTCCCCGAGACCGACGCCCTGCTCGGTCCTGAGATGAGGTCCACGGGTGAGGTGATGGGGATCGACACCAGTCCCGGTCTGGCCTTCGTCAAGAGTCAGTTGGCCGCCGGAACCACCCTGCCGGCCCCCGATGCCGGTGCTGTGTTCCTGTCGCTGGCCGACCGGGACAAGACGACAGGGATCGAGGCCGCGCACCACCTGGGCCGGCTCGGCTACCGCTTCGTGGCCACCGCCGGTACGGCCAAGGCCCTGAGTGACGCCGGGATCCCGGTCGAGCGGATTGTGTCTCGCCTCGGAGGTGACGGCCCCGATGCCGTTGCTCTGATGGCCGACGGTGAGATCACCCTCGTGGTCAATACCCCTCGTGGTCGGGGAGCCAGGGCCGACGGTGACTACATCAGAACCGCCGCCGCCCAGCATGGGATCCCCCTGTTGACCACAACTTCGGCGGCCAAAGCGGCTGCTCTTGGCTTGGCTGAGTCGCGGGCCAGACCGTTGGAAGTGAGCTCGCTCCAGGCCCGTCACGAGGCGATCACATGAGTCGAAGAGGTCATAGCCGGGCCAGCAGCGTCACCCCCGACCTGACAACGAGGGTCGGTTCCATCGAATTGCCGTCGCCGATCATGACCGCATCTGGAACGGCCGGTCATGGGGCCGAGCTTGGTGCCTACGTTGATCTCGGAGACCTGGGGGCGGTGGTGGTCAAGTCGCTGGCCCACTTTGCCTGGGACGGCAATCCGTCTCCACGGGTCCATGCCACCCCGTCCGGGATGATCAACAGCGTCGGCCTCCAGGGCCCCGGGGTGAGCGCCTGGATCGACGATGAGCTTCCCGCTTTGCGGCGGTCGGGGGCAAGGGTGGTCGTCTCGATCTGGGGCAAGACCGTCGATGACTACGCCAAGGCGGCGGAGTTGATCGCTCCCATCGGGCCTGAGGTGATCGCCGTCGAGGTCAACATCTCGTGCCCGAACACTGAGTCCGGCAACGAGTTGTTTGCCCACTCGGCCACGATGACCGAGACGGTTCTGGCCGCCACTGACGGTTGCCGCCGGCCGCGTTGGGCCAAGCTCAGCCCCAACATCGGGCCTGGCCTGGCCGACATAGCTGGTGCGGCTGAAGCTGGCGGGGCTGAGGCTGTGACCGTGGCCAACACATACTTCGGGCTCAGTATCGATCCGTCGACAGGCCGCCCTCGCCTTGGCGGGATCCGGGGTGGAGTCTCGGGTCCGGCCATACGGCCCTTGGCGGTCCGGGCTGTCGCTGATGTCCATGCGGCCCATCCCGAGCTTCCGATCATCGGGGTCGGTGGAATTGCGACGGTGGAAGACATCATCGAATTCGCCATGGTTGGCGCCTGTGCAGTGCAGATCGGGACCGCGAACCTTGCTGATCCACGTAGCTGTGGTCGGCTCGGCACCGATCTGGTCCGCTGGTGTGCTATTGAAGGTGTTCGGCGTTTCGACGATCTTGTCGGAAGCGCAAAGTTCGACGGGTGATCAACCTGTGTGTCGGGACCGAATCTGGCCCGCGAATGTAATGATACGACGGGGATAGAGCCCCAAAACCCATAGGAGGCAATGGTGGCCGAGGCGACCGCAGAAGGAACCGAATCAGCCGAAGAGACCGCCGCACCGGTAGACGGCCTTCCTCCTGAGCTTCGGGCCCGCATGGCATTGGCACTCGATGTCGACGATCTCGTCCAGGCTCTACGTCTGGCTCGACAGCTCTCCCCGTGGTTCGGTGTGGCCAAGGTCGGTCTCGAGTTGTTCACGGCGGCTGGCCCTGATGCGGTCGGCACCATGCTCGACAATGGTTTCGACGTCTTTCTCGATGTGAAGCTCCATGACATTCCAACGACGGTCGGTCGGGCCGCCGCCGTCTGTGGTGCCCTTGGGGCCCGTTATCTCACCATGCATGCTCATGGTGGGAGCGCCATGCTCACCGCTGGGGTCGAGGGGTTCAATGAGGGAGCGCGAAATGCGGGGCTTCCCGAGCCGATACCAGTTGCCATCACGGTGCTCACCAGTGATGCCGATGCTCCGTCCCATATTGTGCCCAATAGGCTTCGTCTGGCCGTTGAGTCCGGGTGCAAGGCAATTGTCTGTTCTGGTCCGGATTTGAAGAATATCCGTGAGCTCTCACCACGGACCCAGCGCATCGTGCCCGGTATTCGGGCCACCGGCGCTGACCGTCACGATCAACCACTGGCAGTGACCCCTGAGGCGGCCCTCGAGGAAGGGGCAGATCTCCTGGTCATTGGTCGGGCTGTGACCCTTGCTGATGACCCCCCAGCGGCCGCCGCGGCCCTGTTTGCCGGCATGTTCTGACTCCTTGGAGACAAAGATGATGGTTTCTGTGTCTCAAGCGTGTCGTTGCAGCCACGATCGTTGGATACTGTTCGCATATGCCCAAGCCCCCTGAGTTGACACCCGAACAACGAGCAGCTGCGCTTGAGAAGGCAGCTGAGGCGCGACGTGTACGGTCAGATGTGAAGAATCGGCTGAAGATGGGGAGTATCACTTTGACTGAGCTTCTGAATCATGCCGACGGTGATCCCATCGTGGCCAAGATCAAAGTCATCGCCGTGCTCGAGTCCCTTCCCGGTGTCGGGAAGGTCACGGCTCGCCGCACCATGGAAGAGATCGGAATTGCTGAATCCCGTCGCCTATCCGGCCTCGGGCCCCAGCAGCGCAAATCCCTACTGGAGGCATTCTCCTGAGCGACAAGCCCCTCGTCATCATCGTCTCCGGCCCTGGCGGTGTCGGCAAGGGGACAGTGGTAGCTGCTCTCGTTGAGCACTATCCCGAACTATGGCTGAGCCGGTCATGGACCACTCGGCCCCGCAGACCCTCCGAGGACGAGGACGCCTATGTCTTCGTCACGCGAGCTGAATTCGAAGAACGTCTCGCGGGCGGCGGTTTCCTCGAGTACGCCGAGTTTCTCGACAACTACTACGGCACGCCGACCCCCGACCCACCCGAAGGTCGAGACATCGTGTTGGAGATAGATGTCCAGGGGGCTCGGCAGGTCCTGCGACCTCATCCTGACGCTCTACTGATCTTTTTGATGGCCCCATCGGCCGAGGAGCAAGAAGCTCGTTTGCGGCGTCGCGGTGATCCGCCAGACAAGGTCGGTCAGCGACTCGACAAAGCAGCCGAGGAGGCCGACGCTGGCCGCGAGCTCGGCGCCGCCATCATCGTCAACGAGAACATCAGCGACACGGTAGAAGATATGTGGACCGTCATCGAGAAGGCCCGTGCTGGGCTTTGACCCAGGCCTGATTCGTAGCGTTCCCGGAATCCCCACGGGTTTCCCGTACACTGGTCAGCTGGAGGTTGCCGCCAATGGCCGAGACATACGACACAATGATGAGCCCCGGAGTCGAGGAGCTCATGAGCAAGACAAACACCAAGTTCGGTCTGTGCACACTGGCCTCCACCCGGGCCCGAGAGATCAACGCCTACTTCGGCCAGCTTGGTGAGGGCCTGGGGGCCAAGGTCCCGCCCCAAGTCACATCGGTGGCCCGCAAGCCTCTCTCCATTGCTTTTGAGGAGATCGCGGCCGACAAGATCGTACCCGTCCGTCCCTCCGAAGACGGCGGCACCGCCGACGGCGCCTGAGCGCAACGAAGTGCTCGGAGGGCGCAACATCGTTCTCGGTGTGACCGGTGGCATAGCGGCATACAAAGCCATAGACGTTTGCCGTCGTCTCGTCGACCTCGGTGCTCACGTGACCCCGATCCTGACCGAGGCAGCCCACAACATGGTTGGGCCTACAACCTTCACTGCCCTTGCTTCCGAACCAGTGAAGACGAGTCTGTGGGCCGACTCCCACCACATCCCCCACACCAAGATGGGCCAGGAGGCGGATGTAATCGTTGTCTGCCCGGCGACGGCCCGCATCATCTCCGATCTCCGGACCGGGCGCTCGGGCGACCTGCTGTCGGCCACCCTGTTGGCTACGGCGGCCCCTGTTGTGATCTGCCCGGCCATGCACACCGAGATGTGGGAGCACCCGGCCACCGAGGAGAACCTCGAGGTGCTGGTTGAGCGTGGCGTCGTCATCGTTTCTCCAGAGGAGGGGCGCCTGGCCGGTGGCGACATCGGTAAGGGCCGCCTGGCTCACCCAGAGACGATCGTCGACACCGTTGTCCGACTCCTGACCGGTGGCGCTCTCGAGGGCCGGTCAGTTCTGGTCACTGCCGGCGGCACCCGCGAACCCATCGACCCCGTTCGCTACATCGGCAATCGCTCCAGTGGGAAGCAGGGTCATGCCATTGCCGAGATGGCGCGGCGGATGGGGGCTTCTGTCACCCTGGTCACCACCGTTGGGTTGGCATCGTCGCCCGGGGTCACCCGGATCGACGTCTCGACCGCGGCTGAGATGCACGCCGCGGTCATGGCCAACGCCGAGAGCCACGACATCGTGATCATGGCGGCCGCCGTCGCCGACTTCCAACCCGTCGAAGTGGCGGCCGGGAAGATCAAGAAAGCCGACGGGATACCTCAGATCGTGTTGGAACCGACCATCGACATCCTCGCTGCTCTCGGCCAATCGAAACGACCGGGCCAGGTCATCGTCGGGTTCGCGGCTGAGACATCCAATCTGAGAGCCAATGCTGCGGACAAACTGAACCGCAAGGGCGCAGACCTCATTGTCGCCAATGATGTTTCAGCGCCCGGAGTTGGCTTCGCTCACGATACGAATGAGGTAGCGATCTTCGGGGCCGACGGTTCCGAGGTAGAGATCCCCCTGACCGACAAGACAACCGTTGCCGAGGCCGTACTAGCCGCAGCAGCCGAACGGTTGCCGAACAACGAAAGCCGGAAGCGTTGAGAAACTACACTTTCACCTCCGAGTCCGTGACCGAAGGTCACCCCGACAAGATGGCCGACCAGATCTCGGATGCCATTCTCGATGCCCTGCTGGAGCAGGACCCCGACAGTAGGGTGGCGTGTGAGACGCTCGTCACAACCGGGCTGGCTATCGTTGCCGGTGAGATCTCGACCAATGCCTATGTCGACATCGCCTCGGTTGTGCGCCGAACCATCACCAGGATCGGCTACGACAACGATTCATACGGATTCGACGGCAATACCTGTGGCGTCATGGTCGCCATCGACGAGCAGTCGGCTGATATCGCCCAGGGGGTCGACAAGTCCGAAGAGGTGAGGCACACCGGTGCCACCGGCGATCCCTACGACGAACAGGGCGCCGGCGATCAGGGGATGATGTTCGGCTACGCCTGTAGCGAGACCGAAGAGCTGATGCCTCTACCCATCCACCTCGCCCACCGGATGGCCGAGCGTCTGTCTGAGGTGCGCCGAGCGGGGACCGTTCCCTACCTGCGACCCGACGGCAAGACCCAGGTCACCTTCGAATACGAGGATGCCCGCCCCGTAGCACTCAAGACGGTGCTGATCTCGACCCAGCACGACGATGGCATCGACCGAGACAACATGATCCGACCCGATCTGATCGAACAGGTCATCCGTCCCGTCGTCCCTGAGCAGTTCGCCGATGATGACTACGAGGTGTTGGTCAACCCGACCGGGCGCTTCGTCATCGGTGGGCCCGTTGGTGACGCCGGCCTCACCGGTCGCAAGATCATCGTCGATACCTATGGTGGAGCCGCCCGCCATGGGGGAGGGGCATTCTCCGGCAAGGACCCGTCGAAGGTCGACCGTTCCGCCGCCTACGCTGCCCGCTGGGTAGCCAAGAACGTGGTTGCGGCCGGTGCTGCCGATCGCTGCGAGGTTCAGGTGGCCTACGCCATCGGAGTCGCTCGCCCGGTCTCGGTCATGGTCGAGACCTTCGGCACCCACAATGTCGACCCCGAACGAATCGGCGAAGCAGTGCAAGAAGTGTTCGACCTTCGCCCCGCGGCCATCCTCGACGTGCTCGATCTGCGCCGCCCCGTCTTCAGCCCCACTGCCGCCTACGGCCACTTCGGCCGGCCCGCCGGTGACTCGTTCACATGGGAGCGGATCGACCGGGCCAGTGATCTCCGCTCTGCCCTCGGGCTCTGAGGCCGAGCCGGCCGAGGGTCTCTGAGGCTGGTCGGTGACCTCCACCGGCCGGCTGTTCGAGCTGGAACCAGAGCCAGCTGTCGACGTTCCCGACGGCTCGGTTCCCGTTCGCGTCCTGCCTGACGTCTCAGGCTTCGACAAGGAGTTCGACTACCTGCTGACGGGGGAACAAGTCGGCCTGGCTTCGATCGGGGACCAGGTTCGGATCGAGCTCAAGGGTCGCCAGGTCAGCGGTTGGATCACCGGAATCGATCTCGACCGGCCCTCCGGGATCACCCTCCGGCCCGTATCCAAGATCACCTCGGCCGGTCCGTCGTCCGACATCGTCGAAGTTGCTCGCTGGGCCGCCAGACGATGGGGCGGCCGCATGGCCACCGTTTTGAAGACGGCATCGCCACCGCGTCGGGTGCTACCATTCCCCGCGACGCCGGCCCCGTCGGCGCCACCCCCTGCTGGAGGAGCCAGGCCTGGAGTCGAGGTCTTCCGTTTCGGCCCTGCCCACGATCTGCTCCCCCTCCTGATCGATGCGGCCGGTCGGGGCAACGCCATCGTGGTCGTGCCCGGGCTCAGTACCGCTCGGGCCCTTGCCGGCCGGCTCCGCCGCCACAAGGTGGCAGCCCGTGTTCATCCCCGAGACTGGGGTCAGGGCGCCCACCGGGGTGGTGTCGTCATCGGCGCCCGCTCGGCCGTCTGGGCCCGGGTCCCCGACCTGGCGACCATCGTTGTGATCGATGAGCACGACGAGGCGCTCCAAGAGGAACGGAACCCGACCTGGCACGCCCGTGACGTTGCCATTGAGCGAGCCAGACGAGGGGGTGCTGCCTGCTGGCTCGTCTCCCCCTCCCCATCGGTGGTCGCCCTGAACCGGGCCGACCAGTACCACGAACCGGGACGAAGCGCCGAGCGGGCCGATTGGCCAATCGTCGAGACTGTCGACCGGCGAGACGACGAGCCGGGCCGCGGCCTGTTCTCAGCTCAGGTCGTCGACGCCGTCCGTCAGCCCGGTTCGGTCCTGTGCGTGCTGAACCGCAAGGGGAGGGCCGTGATGCTGGCCTGTTCCCAGTGTGGTGAGTTGGTGTTGACCGAAGACGGGGAACGGCTGATGGTCGAACAGGAGGGCCACCTCGTCTGCCCTTCGACCGGTGAAACGAGGCCCATCGTCTGTGCGAATTGTGGGGCGACGCGCCTGAAGCGACTACGGCTGGGGGTAGCCAGAGCAGCTGAGGAACTGGCGGCCTTGGCCGGTGAGCCGGTAGACGAGCTCTCAGGCCCCGGCCGGTCCCGCCAGGGACCAGGATCGCGGGTTGTCGTCGGGACCGAGGCCGCCCTCCATCAGCTCACTACGGTCGATCGGGTGGTGTTCCTCGACTTCGATCAGGAGCTACTGGCTCCCCGCTACCGGGCGGGTGAACAAGCCATGAGCCTGCTCATCCTGGCCGCTCGTCTGGTTGGAGGACGGGCTAACGCCAGTCGTGCCGGAGGTGGTGGTATCCCGGGCCGGATCGTGATCCAGACCCGGACCCCAAAGCATCGAGTCTTGAGCGCCGCCGTGAAGGCTGATCCCGCCTCGTTCGCACGGGCCGAGCTCGATCTACGTCAGTCTTTGGAGCTGCCTCCGTTTGCTGCTCTGGCCGAATTGAGTGGCAAGGGTGCCCCCGATCTGGGAGCTGCCCTGGCCGAGAGAGCCGGGATCGACGTCATGGGCCCCCGCCACGATGGTCGCTACCTGGTGAAGGCATCGTCGGCCGATGAGCTGGCCGACGCCCTGGCCGACACCCCCCGCCCTGAACAGCAACGGGTCAGGGTGGCCGTCGATCCGCCTCGGGCATGAGTCGGAGCTGCGGGGCAGCTCCTTCACGAGTTTCGCTGGGGCGAAACTCTCTGGCTGTGGGGTGGGAGCTGTGGCTTGGATGGGCCCTGGGCTGAAGATGGGTGATGTGGGGGGCTAGCGGGTCCAGGATTGGCGAGCTAGTTCGTAGAGGGCGGCGGTGCCGGCGTGGGCCACGTTGAGCGAGCCGATCTTGCCCAACAACGGGAGATAGGCCACATGGTCGACCTGGGACAAGGTCTGGCGGTGTACACCACGGTCTTCGTGGCCTAGGACCAGACAGACGGACGAGCCGGCATCGAGCTCATGGAGGGGGACCGCATCGGGGGTCAGCTCGAGGGCGATGGTCACCAAACCATCGGCCCGGGCTTCAGCTACTGCCGTCGGCCCGTCTTCGGCCTCTCGCCACCGAATGAAGCGATCGCTGCCCAGCGCCGTCTTGGCCACCGTTGGATGGTCGAGTGGTGGAGCAGGGGGAACGGTCCACACCGACTCGACCTGGTAGGCGGCGGCTGAGCGAAGTACGGCACCAACATTGAACGGTTTCTGAACCCCGTCGAGGATGACGGCCAGCCTCAGCTCGGTCTGGCGCCGCCACCGACGATGGAGCCGTTTCAGGTCCGTCGGTGATAGCGGCTTCGGCCCACCAGAATGTGAGCTCATGAGTCTGATCCTGTGGCTCGAGCGTCGGATCTGATGGCCTCAGCGGGGGCGGCAACGTCCAAGAGCCTGAAAGCTTTCTTGGAGCCCCGCCGCTGCACCACCCAACCGGCCTCGGTCAGCCAGCGCTGCAGGCTGTCGGCTCCAAGGTGGCGTTGGACTACGAGGTGAGCCGACCCATTGTCGGCCAATCGCTCCAGCCAGGTCGTGAGCAGCTCATGGAGGGCCGGCTTGCCAATCCGGATCGGGGGGTTGGACCAGATCCGGTCGACGACGAGATCGGACGGTACCTGCGCCGGTTCCACCACCCGAATATTGGCCAGACCGGCGGCTTCGGCATTGGTCGTACACAGCTCTCGGGCTCTGGCGTTGACCTCGACGGCCCACACGGTGGCCTGGGGGTTGCGCACAGCCAGGGTGCAGGCGATGGGGCCGTAGCCGGCGCCGATATCGGCCAACACCCGGTCCTCGGGGTTCGGTTCGGGCCCGTCCATCAACAGCAGTTTCGTTCCGGTGTCGACCCGGTCACGGGCGAAGACTCCCCGGTCGGTCTTCAACCCGACCCGCATATCGGGCAATACCAGCTCGACCGACGAGGTCTCCGAACCCGAAGAGGGCTCAGCGTCGAAGTAGTGAGAAGACGATCCTGACGGTGCCACTAGCGCTGAACGCTACTGGCCGGCTGCTCCAATCATGGGGCTAGCCTTGAACTGATGGCAGGCCCGTACAAGATCCGCGTGTTTGGTGATCCAGTGTTGCGCAAGGTGGCAGAAGAGGTCGCCGAGATCGACGGCAAGCTTGCCCAGCTGGCCAAGGACCTGTTGGACACCATGTACGCCGAGCCTGGTGTTGGGCTTGCGGCCCCCCAGGTCGGCGTCCAACGCCGCCTTTTCGTCTATGACGTCGGCGAAGGACCGATGGCTTTGGTCAATCCCGTCATTGGCGAGACCAGAGGAGAATGGCTATACGAGGAAGGCTGCTTGTCGGTTCCTGGTTTGGCGTGGGACATTGTCCGGCCCAAGGAGATCCACCTCACCGGCTACGATCTCGACGGCAACGAGGTCTCGATCGAGGCCGATGAGCTCCTGGCTCGGCTGTTGCAGCACGAGCTCGACCATCTCGACGGTGTCATGCTGATCGACCACCTCGAAGGCGATACTCGCAAGGAGGCCATGAAACGGGTTCGGGAGCTGTTCATCGACGCCACCCCGGAAACAACTGGCTCTGAGTCGTCTCGATCGGCCGGCGGCCTGAGTCTGCCGTGATCGATTCGTGACCCTGCCAGTGGCTCCGAGCCATCCGAAGCGGCTCGTCTATCTCGGCACTCCGGCCATGGCCGTGCCTCCGCTGGAGGCGCTGATCGACGCCGGTTTCGACGTTGCCCTAGTGGTGTCGCGGGCCGACAAGCGACGAGGCCGGGGCTCGGACCTGAGTCCGTCCCCGGTGAAGGCGGCGGCTCTGGAGCGCGGTGTCCCGACGACGGCATCGCTCGACGAGGCTCGAGAAGTCGGAGCGGACCTCGGTGTCGTGGTTGCCTACGGCCGGTTGATCCCGACCCCCCTCCTCGAGGCCCTTCCGATGGTCAACATCCACTTCTCCCTGCTCCCACGGTGGCGGGGGGCAGCTCCCGTCGAGCGGGCCATCCTGGCTGGTGATCCGACGACGGGGGTATGCCTCATGGAAGTGGCCCCCGCTCTCGACACTGGCGCCATCTACGCCCGGCGAGAGGTCCCGATTGGCGACACTGACACCCTGGCCGATGTCCAAGCCAAGCTGGTGGCTGCCGGGTCGGCCTTGCTGATCGAGGAGCTGACGAGCGGCCTGCGGCCTCCGATTGCCCAACAGGGTGAGCCGACCTACGCCGAGAAGCTCAACGCCGAAGACCATCGGTTGCGCTTCGAGCGCTCAGCCATCGAGCTTCAACGGGTGATCCGCCTGGGTCGAGCCTGGTGCTGCTTTCGAGGTCGGCGTCTGAAGGTGTGTACAGCCGACCTCGACCTCGGGCCAACTGCCCGGTCCGGGATGGCTGAAGGACCCGAGCTGGTCGTTGGGCAACTTCGCCATGGAGCGGTCGCCACCGGCGAGGGTTGGCTTCGCCTGGTCGAGGTCCAGCCTGAAGGAAAGCGGCCGATGGCGGCTGAGGCCTGGTTGAACGGCGTCCAGCCCCAGCCGGACGAGCGCCTTGACTGAACGCCAGCGATCTCCCAAACGATCAAGTACGCACCAGCGGACTGCAAAAGGGGCCAGATCAGGTGGACCCAGTCCCGGCTCGGCCTCGCGGCGAGTGGCTATCGAGGCCATGGTCCGCATCGACAAGGGAGGGGCCTATGCCAACCTGATACTCCCCGAGATCCTGGAACGATCCGATCTGTCTGGCCCCGACCGTCGCTTTGTCACCGAGCTCGTCTATGGCACCACCCGCATGCAGAGGGCGTGCGATCATCTGGTCGACCGGTTCCTGCTCAGCGACATCGAGCCGGTGGTCCGAGCTGCCCTGCGGATCGGGGCCTACCAGCTGGCCTTCCTCGACACCCCACCTCACGCTGCCCTCGACGCCACCGTCGGCGCCGTCAGCGGACGGGGCCGCTCGGTCGTCAACGCTGTGCTCCGCAGGGTCGCCAAGGCCCCGGTCGAGTATCCAGATCAGGCCACCAAGCTCAGCTATCCCGACTGGATCATTGACCGCCTCAGCACCGACTTGGGAGCTGAGGCGGCAATCGCTGCGCTCGAGGCCATGAATCGGGCAGCAACGACCACGGTTCGGGCCGATGGCTACATCCAGGATCCTGCCTCCGAGCTGGTGGTCGATGCCGTCGGCGCCGGCCCCGGTGATCGGGTCGTCGATCTCTGCGCCGCCCCCGGAGGTAAGTCGACGGCCATGGCCGCGGCCGGCGCCACCGTAATCGCCAGCGACCGGCGGCCAGGGCGGGTCAGGTTGACGAGAACCAACGCCACCACCGTCGGCGCTGAGCTGGGGCTGGTCGTGGCCGATGGCACTGCACCGCCCTTCCGGCCGGCCAGTGTCGATCGGGTCCTGGTCGATGCCCCCTGTTCCGGGCTCGGGAGCTTGCGTCGTCGCCCCGATGCGCGCTGGCGTATCGACGCCGACGCCCCCGAGCGCTTGGCCCGACTCCAAACGGAGCTGACGGTGGCCGGTTTCGATCTGCTCCGACCGGGAGGGGTGCTGACCTATAGCGTCTGCACCCTGACTGCGGCCGAGTCATCGGGCGTGTTGGATGCTGTACTCAGCCGGGTCACGGCCGACCTCATGGTGCCGGCGGGGGAGCCGTGGTCGACGGGGCACGATCAGCGGATCTCCATGTTGTTGCCAGCCGAGACCGACGGCATGGTCCTGTTCCAATTGGGTAGGCCCTGAGCAGTCGCCGTCAACCTCAATCCAATGATCGGAGGAAGACGCCGGAGCGGACCTTCGGTTGGAAGTAGGTTGACTTCGGCGGCATCGTTGCTCCCACGTCTGAGGCGTCCATCACCGTCTCCAGTGGTACTGGGCGCATGACCCACACCGGATCGGTCTCCTCAGCTCCGAGCTGGGCCAGATCATCATGATCGGCCAGACCATGGCTGAACTCGACCCGGGAAGCCACATCACCTGCATCGACCCCGAGAAGGGGTTCGAGGACATGATGCTGGAGCCTGACCGTCTCCAGCCCACCAACTATCTCGGCCGCATCAGGTGGTACGTCCCCGCTGGTGACGCCAGCTCCATGGCCGGCCGGGGGGAGGCCGACGAGATACCACTGGTCTCCACCAGACTCGTTCCGGGTCACCAGAGCCAGCTCATCGTCGGCGCGGGCCAGGACTTCGGCCAGATCATTAGCGGGGCGAATGGCGAAGTGCTCACTGACGGCCTCGACCATGGCCTCGCCATCGGTTCCCGGTAGGCGCCGGTGGAAGGCCTCGTTGCGCAGATCAGTGGAGGAGAAGATGGCGCACAGCATCCAATCGTTGGCCCTTCCACCAGCCTCGGCCCGTAGGCGTGAGGTGGCGGCCGCCCGATGATGGCCGTCGATCAGGTACAGGGGCTCATCGGCCAAGGCTTCCTGGAGTAGACGGCCCGTCTCCGGGGCTACCGCCCACACCTGCTGGCGGACCCCGTCGAGGGAAGTGAAGTCGACCAAGGGCTCGACTGCGGCCATCCAGGAGACCAGCAATGACTCGATTGTCAGGTTCGGGCGATGGGCCAGTGCGATCGGCGAGGATTGGACCTTGACCCCCGCCGTCTGCTCCTTCAGGTGCTCGACCCGCGATGGTCGAACCTGCTCGTGGACTCGGATCACCCCCAGGTCGTAGTCGTCGGTCGCCACTCCGGCCACGATCCCGATCTGGGAGTGGTCGGGATCGGAAAGACGGTAGAGGTAAAAGCACGGATCGGCCGGGGCTCCGAAGGCTCCCTGGCTGATCAGTCGCTCCAAGGCGGCCCGGCTGTGGTCCAAGGCCACCTTGGCGTCCCAGAACTCATCGGCCTGGAGGTCCTCGGGGGAACGGGTAACGGTCAAATAGGTGTCGGGGTATTCAGCGATGAAGCGGCGGCGCTGGGCGGGGGTGAGTGCATCGTGGGCCGGGGCTGGTACCCGGGAGGTCCACGCCGGATCGATGAGCCGCAGGCTCAGTGGTGCCAATCGCGCCACCTGGTCAACCGCGCTTCTGGGCGAAGTGCCCCATGAACTGGACCAGGGCCTCGACGCTCGGGGTCGGCAGACCATTGTAGATCGAGGCTCGCATCCCACCGACCGAACGGTGGCCCTTGAGGTTCAACAGCCCCTCGGCTTTGGCCAGAACGAGGAATTCGGCCTCGAGGTCGGTCGTTGGCAGGGTGAACACGATGTTGGTTTGGGAGCGGAATCGGCCTTCAACGGGGTTGTGGTAGAAGCCGTTGCTGGTGTCGATCGTGTCATAGACGAGGCTGGAGCGCTCGGTTGCCCGTTTCTCCATGGCATCCACGCCCCCCACCCCCTCCATCCAGGCCAGCACCTTGCCCATGGCCCAGATGGAGAATACCGGAGGGGTGTTGGCCAGGCTGTTGGCCTTGGCGTGGGTGTCGTAGCGGAGATAGCTCGGCAAGTGGTCCGACGCCTCCTCCAACAGGGAGGAGCGGATGAAGACGACAGCCAGCCCAGCTGGGCCGAGATTCTTCTGAGCCCCTCCGTAGACCAGATCGAAGTGGTCCCAGTCGATGGGGCGGCTCAGGTAGTCAGACGACATGTCGGCAACGAGGCGGGTCTCATAGTCGAAGTCGATCATCCTCGACCCCTCGATGGTCTCGTTCGAGGTGACATGGAGAAACGTCGTCCCATCCTCGATCGTGACCTGGTCGGGGTCGGGCATCGAGGCCGGTCCGTCACTACTGTCCGACCAGGCCGTGTAGACGTCTCCGATCTTCGACGCATCGGCGAGTGCTTTGGTCCCCCAAGCTCCACCGACCACATAGCCAGCCCGTTTCGACCCGCCGAGGAGGTTCTGGGGGACCATGGCGAACTGGAGGGTCGCCCCTCCCTGTAGCAATAGGACCTCGATGTCATCGGGCGCTCCAGCCAGCGACCGGAGCCGGTCGACGGTCTGATTGTGGATGGCCTCGTATTCGGCGCTGCGGTGGCTCATCTCGATGACCGACATGCCCGAGTCGCGATACTCGACCATCTCGTCGCTGAGCTCTTCGAGAACAGAGACCGGCAGGGTGCAGGGGCCAGGGCAGAAGTTGTGGGCTCGACTCATGGTTACCTCGTTCAGCTTCGGATCACAGGTGGAGGAAGCAGATAGTAGGGATAGCAGATGTGATAGAGCAGACGAATGGGTGACAGATGGTGTTGTGCCGGTCGTGGAAGACCTTGCTCGGGCCCCGCCTCAGGTCCCGTCGACGGTGACGGAGGCGGCGGCCAGTACTTCGGGTATCCCGTTCATCTGTTCGAGGAGGGCATCAGTAGCTTGACCGTCGACATAGACGGTGGCGACGGCGGCAGCCGCTCCGGTGAAGATCTGGTTCTGGACCTGCTGGACGTTGAAACCGTTCGTCCGTAGGACCTGGAAGACCTGGGCCAGGACCCCGACCTGATCGAGATGGCGGACGGTGAGACAGCTGGTCCCGACGGCGTCACGGTCGAGGTTGACACAGTTGATGACATGGCCCCGGGCGTACGCATCGATGACGGCCACTGTTCCCTCAGCCACGGAATCCTGTGCCTGGGCTGTCGATGCGCCGATGTGATGGGTGCCAATGACCAGGGGGTGCTGGCCGAGCTGGGAGGAGAACGCACCATCCTTGGCCGATGGTTCCGAAGGCCAGACGTCGAGCCCGACCCTCAATTGCTTGGCATCGATGGCTTCGAGCAGGGCCGCCTCCTCGATGACGTTGGCTCGCGATGTGTTGAGCAGGATCGACCCTGGTCGCATCTTGGCCAGAAAGGTCCGGTCGACCATGCCGGTGGTATCGGCTGCCTTCGGCACATGAAGGGAGACCACATCGGCATCGGCCAAGAGCTCGTCGACGTTGTCGACGAGGCGGATGCCGATGGTTCTGATCCTGGCCTGGACCTCGGGCGATCGGTTGTCACGGCGCTGAGCCGTCACGCTCATGCCGAAGGCCTTGGCCCGTTCGGCAACGGCCAGTCCGATGTCGCCGACACCGATGATGGCAATGGTCGATCCCAGGATGCCATTGGCCTTGCTGTAGAGACCCTTGTTCCACACGCCGGCCCGCAGGTCGGCTGCGTTGTCGACGATCCGACGATCGATGGCCAACAACAGTCCCATCGTCAGTTCGGCAACGGCGACGGCATTGCGCCCCGGAACGTTGCATACAAAGACCCCTCGTGCCGAGGCGGCCGAAGTGTCGATGTTGTCGGTCCCGGCCCCAGCCCGCACGATCAGCCCAAGACTGTCGGCGGACGCGATCGACGCTTCGTCGACCTTGGTGCTGCGGACGACGAGTGTCTCGATTCCGCTGATCCGGCTTGGCAGGTCCTTGGTGCGAAGCGACGGCTCGACGATGATCTCATGGCCCTGTTTGCGCAGGACGTCGAGTCGTGGCTCGCTGATGGCATCGGCGAACAAGATCTTCATTGGCTGCTCCCAGTGCGAAGCCAGGAGCTGGCCAGCCGGCGGGCTCCTGGGTCGAAGAGATGTGATGCTGACAATAGCGCTGATGAGGGCACAATGGGACAGTGGACAGCCCATCAGACCCGGTTGAGCTCGATGTGAAGGTCGTGACCGTCTCCGACGGGGTGGTTGCGGGGACCCGTGACGACCGCTCGGGCGATGTCTTGGCCCAGCGGTTGGAGGCGGCAGGATGGCGGGTTGTCGAGCGTCGACAGATTGCCGATGGGATCGACAGCGTGAGCAAGACGCTGATCGATCTTGCTGCCGGTTTCACCGGTGTCATCGTCACCACTGGCGGGACTGGATTCGGCCCCCGCGACCTCACACCCGAGGGCACTGCGGCCGTCTTGGAGCGACACGCTCCCGGCCTGGCCGAAGCCATGCGTACCTGCAACCCCAATGGCCTGGGCCGGCTCAGTCGGGCCATCGCCGGAACCAGGGGCTCGGCCCTGATCCTCAACACCCCGGGTTCGACCAAGGGTGCGGTCGAGACCCTCGATGCCGTCCTCGATGTACTGGGCCACGCCGTCGATCTGATGGGGGGCGGTCGCCCCCACTAGGAGTTGGAGGGCGAGATACCAGACATGATCCGAGATCACACCCTCGATGATGAGGCCATGATGGAGCGGGCCATTGCCAGGGCGGCTCACAGCCGTCTCCTGGCTCCCCCCAATCCCTGGGTCGGGGCGGTGCTCGTCACCAGTGACGGCACCAGTTACGAAGGCTCGACCCGGCGCCCCGGGGCCAATCATGCTGAGGTGGAAGTACTGACACGAGCGGGGCCGCGCTCTGCGGGTGCGACCCTGTATGTGACTCTGGAGCCTTGCTCTCACCAGGGGCGAACTCCGCCGTGTGCCGACGCCATAATCGAGGCCGGCGTCGCCCGGGTCGTGATCGGAATCACGGACCCAGACCCAAAGGTGGCGGGCCAGGGCATCGAGCGGCTGCAGGGGGCTGGTCTCGAGGTCATGGTTGGGCCGCGGGCGGCCGAGATCGAGACCCAGCTCGCTCCGTATCTGACCCACCGCCGGACCGGGAGGCCTTTCGTGGTGCTCAAGCTGGCTTCCACCCTTGATGGGCGCACGGCGGCTCCCGACCAGTCGAGCCAGTGGATCACAGGGTCCGAGGCCCGTCTCGATGCTCATAGGATCCGAGCCGAGTCCGATGCCATCCTGGTCGGAGCGGGAACGGTAAGGGCCGATGATCCCCGCCTCACCGTCCGCTCCATCACAACCCCTGATGGTCAGCCACCACGGGAACCACTTCGAGTCGTGCTCGGCCGGGCTGAACCGGGTGCCGCCATCCATCCCTGCCTGGAGCTCGACGGCGACCTGGGCCTGGTTCTCGATGAGCTTGGTGAGCGAGGAGTTGTCCAACTGATGGTGGAAGGGGGACCGACGGTCGCCGGAGAGTTCCACCGCTCCGGCCTGGTTGATCGCTACGTGCTGTACCTGGCCCCTGCCATGATGGGGGGTGACGACGGGGTGCCGTTGTTGGCCGGATCGGGGGCTTCTACCTTGGCTGACCTGGTCAGACTCAGACTTGACCAGGTGGTCAAGATGGGAGAAGATCTACGAGTCGACCTAGTAGCGACGGCAGGGACGAGAGAGCGCTGATGTTCACCGGAATCGTCGAGGAGCTGGGCTCGGTTCGTGCCCTCGAGGGCGCCCGGCTGGAGCTGTCTTGCCGTCAGGTCTTGACTGACATCGAGATGGGAGCGTCCATCGCCGTCAATGGTTGCTGCCTCACTGTCGTCGACTGGAACAATGACGACGGCTGGTTCGCGGCCGATGTCACCGAGGAATCGTTTGCGCGAACCCAGCTGGGCGACCTGGGCCCCGGCGATCCGGTCAACCTGGAGCGACCGGTCCGGCTCCAGGATCGATTGGGAGGCCATCTGGTCCAGGGTCATGTCGATGCCGTTGGGGTGATCGTCGAGGCCGCTCCGGACTTGAGGGTCAAGGTTGACCAAGGGCTGAACCGATACCTGGTCGAGAAGGGCTCGGTGACCGTCGACGGGGTGAGCCTGACGGTGGTCGATCCAGCCCCCGACGGCTTCACCGTGGCCCTCATTCCCCACACCTGCGACGTCACGACCCTTGGAGCCAAGGGGCCGGGAGATCGGGTCAACATCGAGGTCGACATGATGGCCAAGTACGCCGAGAAGTTGCTGGCCGGGCAGATGTCGTCTCCTGGACCAGGTGGAGAACCGAGCTGATGAGCCAAGATGAACACCCCTCGACCGGTACCGGCAGCCCTTTCGACCCGGTAGAGGATGCGATTGCCGCTATCGGCCGCGGTGAGATCGTGGTCGTCGTCGACGACGAGGATCGAGAGAATGAGGGTGATCTCATCATGGCGGCCGAGTTCGCCACCGAAGACAGGCTTGCTTTCTTCGTCCGTCACACATCGGGTGTGATCTGCGCCCCGGTTTCCGATGCCAGGGCTGATGATCTCGATCTGCCTCTGATGGTGGCGTCGAACACTGAAGCCATGCGTACTGCATTCACCGTCACCGTCGACTACCGCCACGGGACAAGCACCGGTATCTCAGCTCACGATCGGGCCTTGACCCTTCGGGCCATGATCGATCCCACCACCACGGCCGCCGACTTCGCCCGCCCCGGCCATATCTTCCCCCTCCGGGCCAGGGCCGGCGGGGTCCTGAAACGAGCAGGCCACACTGAAGCTGCGGTCGATCTGGCTCGCATGGCCGGACTGCCCGAGGGTGGGGTATTGTGCGAGATCGTCAACGATGACGGCACCATGGCTCGGGTTCCGGACCTGATTACTTTCTGCCAGGAGCATGGCTTGGTCTTCATCTCCATCGCCGATCTGATTCGCCACCGGCGCAGAACCGAGAAGCTGATTTCCCGCTTCTCTGAAGCCACGATCCCCACCCGTCACGGTGATTTCAATGCCGTTGTCTATGAGTCGGTGCTGGATGGCGAACAGCACATCGCCTTCGTCAGAGGCGACGTCTCCTCTCAGGAGGAAGTCCTGGTGCGGGTCCACTCAGAGTGTCTCACCGGAGACATCTTCGGTTCGCTGCGTTGTGATTGTGGAGCTCAGCTCGACCAGGCCTTGGCCAAGATCGCCGAAGAGGGTCACGGGGTGCTTGTCTACCTGCGAGGCCACGAGGGCAGAGGCATTGGTCTCGGTCACAAGATCCGGGCCTACTCCTTGCAAGATGAGGGGCGTGACACCGTCGACGCCAACCTTGATCAGGGATTGCCGGCCGATAGTCGTGAATACGGGATTGGTGCTCAGATCCTGGTTGATCTCGGCGTCACCACCATGAAGTTGATGACCAACAACCCTGCCAAGTACGGGGGGCTCACCGGTTTTGGGCTTCAGATCTCGGAGCGGGTTCCTCTCCAGGTCGAGCCGACGGAGCAGAACATCTCGTATCTGCTGGCCAAGCAGGAGCGGCTCGGTCACCTCCTCGATCTCGAAGCCAGGTCCCTTGGTTGACCAGGGCTCGGTCACGAGCTTCGATGCTGACGCCGGCCTCGGCGAGATCGAAGACGATTCCGGCGCAATCTACGGGTTTCATTGCACGGCGATCGCCGGTGGCTCCCGCCAGATCGAGATTGGCAAGGCCGTTGCCTTCATTGTCGAAGCGGGTGGACCTGGCCGTTGGGAGGCGACCCGGGTGACCCCGCTGGATTGACCAGGTAGGTCATCCCCGACCTGGTGTCGGTCCAGGGGTCAAGGTCGGCGACGAACGGCCGACGAGAAGGTATGGAGCCTCTCGGGCTTGGTCTGATCATGGTCATCGGTTGCGTGGTTGCTGGCGCCGCCTCGATGGCGGCTGCACTCGGCCTTCGGGCCCGTCGACGAGCCAGCCCTTTGGCGGGTGCCGTCGCCATTGCCCCCCGGGTCGAGACCGTTGATCCCATCACCGGGCTGCCGGTCCGCTACCGGCTGATCGACCATCTGACCCAACGGTTGGAAGACCGATCCCACAATCGCGGCTGCGGGGTGCTCGTCTTTGCCCCCGATCATCTTTCGGCCCTCAACGGCGCCCTCGGTCATCAGGTCGGGGATGAGGTGTTGGCCGAAGTCGGCAGCCGGATCGCCGGCCTGGCCCGACAAGACGATGTGATCGCTCGGTATGTGGGCCATCAGGTTGTCATCATCACGACTGATGTCCCTGCTGAGCGTGATCTGACCCTCCTGGCCGAGCGCTTGATCGATGCTGCCGCCGGGCCGATCGTGCTCCGTTGCGGTGAGATCCATCACCTGACTCTGAGCGTTGGTATAGCGGCCGCCTTCGATACCGACCCTGCTGCTGATGATCTGTTGACAGACGCCGCCTTGGCCCGCCGCAGAGCCGAACAAGCAGGCGGGAACCGCTTGATGCGCTGTTCGGCCCAGGATCGGGAACGGGCTCAGGCCCGCTACGAGCTCCAACGCGATCTCAAGGTGGCCATCGTCGAGCAGCAGTTCGAAGTGAACTACCAGCCGGTGATCGAGCTCGACCTTGGTACCGCCCACTGGTTCGAAGCCCTGGTCCGCTGGCGTCACCCCCGGCGCGGCCTTCTCCACCCCGTCTCCTTCCTGGACCAGGTGGCTGATCTCGGCCTGGCCCCTGCTCTGAATCAGATCGTGGTCAACGAAGCCTGCCAACAGGCCGCGGCCTGGTCAGCCAATGCCGGGCGGATGATCAGGGTCTCGATCAACACCGACTACCTCATCCTGGCTGATCGTGAGGTGGTTGCGACCATGGAACGAGCCATGACCAGCGCGGGCCTGGTTGCTGGCCAACTCCTGCTCGAAGTCGATCAGGCTCTACTCGACCGCGCCTCGGAGGAGATCCGAGCCAATCTGGATCGTCTCGTTGGCCTGGGGATGGGGATCGTGGTCGACAATGCCCGGGTCATTGCTGGTGTTGGGTGGCTCTCGGCCCCTGTCGTCGGCATCAAGGTCGACCAAGGCCAACTAGCCGGGCCACGACAAGCCGCCACCCCTGACCTCGATCATGATGATGAGCTGACTCTCATCGAGGATGCTCTCGTCGTTGCCACTGGGGTGGAGCGGGCCGGTCAGCTCGATCGGGTTCGCCTCCTCGGTATCGCTGCGGCCCAGGGCTTCTGGCTCCAGCGCCCGGCCGAGGCCGACCAAATGGCCTCTCTGATCGAAGAAAGTCCGAGGACTGCTCAGTCGTTGGTAGTGGCCGACGACACACCCTGAGATATCTGGACGAAGGCCATTCGGGCCTGATGGAGGGCGTCTTTGAGGGTCGGCTCCCCTTCGCCCAAGCGACCAGTGAGACCGTCTACCAGTGCGGCCATGGCGTCGATGGCGAGCTTCGCCTCTTCGAGGTTGGGGTCATCGGTGGTCAGGTGGATGGCGGCAAGCTCGTAGATGCCGAGCGCATGGTTGGTCAGTACCGTGGCCACCTCGGTCTCCAACAGTCGGGCTCTGGCTTCGGACAGCTCATGGGCCATGGCTTCGGCTTGGGCCGCCTGCTCGGCCGTCATTTCCGGGCCGGCTGCCTCTGTGGCTTCAGCTACATTGTCGGCTGGTTCAGATGAAGGTCGGGGCGGGATCTCACGTTCGCCGTCTGGGGTCCAAAGGCTCATGTGACCAACGCTATCGGTGCCCATGTCGCCTGCGGGGCATACTGCTGTTAGCCTTAGTTGATCCAACAAGAAGAGGGCTTGGCCCCACCCAGCCACCATACGTGCGCCTGGGTCGTACAGATTGGACGGAGCGGCTTTGCCGTCGCTCGGTGTCCTCTCCTTCTTCTCGCTGGTACTTCCAACCCGCACACAAGGAGAGATGCATCTGCATGAGGGGTGATCAGCTATAGCTGCGCCACCACCAGAGCCACGGATCAACGATCGGATCCGAGCTCGTGAAGTCCGTGTTATCGGTCCGTCGGGCGATCAACTCGGTATCAAGCCGATACCGGAGGCCCTGTCGTTGGCTCGTGAACTCGAGCTCGACCTCGTTGAGGTCGCAGACAAGGCCAACCCACCGGTCTGCCGAATCATGGACTACGGCAAGTACAAGTACGAGGCCGCGCAGCGACAAAAAGAGTCCAAGAAGAAGGCGAGCAACGTCGTCGTCAAAGAGATGAAGTACCGGCCGAAGATTTCGGGCGGCGACTTCAACACCAAGACCCGAAAGGTGGAGAAATTCCTCCATGAGGGTCACAAGGTGAAGATCACGATCATGTTCCGGGGGCGAGAAGTCACCCATCCGGAGCTTGGTCGAAAGATCCTCGATGACATCGCGGAGCGCGTCGATGAGTACGCCAAAGTCGAGGCATATCCCCGGCTGGACGGTCGCAACATGACGATGGTCCTAGGCCCGGACAGTAAGAAGAAACCGAAGAAGAAACCGAACCGTGACCAGGCCGTCCAAGCGGCCGGGTCCGTTGATGGAGACGGAGACCGTCCGCCGCCGGAAGACGTGGTAGCTCGCGAGCCATCGCCAGTCGCCGCCGCAACCGACGACGGAAGAAGCGGCTGAGTTTCTCTCGATTCGCGGGACGAACAAACGAACAAACGTGAGTACCCACCTCACCTCCGGTCTCCGGGGCTTGGTGGGTACTTGGGTGTGGCTCGGACGGTTCATCGTCGCGGGGTAGGTCAGGCCTGATCCCAACCCAGGCTTGTTGACAGCGTCAGGAGACAACTATGTCCAAGATGAAAACCCACAAGGGTGCCAAGAAGCGTTTCAAGGTGAGCGGGTCGGGAAAGATCACGCGCCGCAGCAAGAACCTGAACCATTTCCTGGAGAAGAAGACGAGCCGTCGGAAGCGACGCTTGAGTGGCCGGTCGGAGCTTTCGCCGGCTGACACCCCCCGTGTCAAGCAGATGCTCTCGAGCTGAGCGTCCCGTCCCCTGACCCAATACTGAGATAAGGAGTTTGTTCGATGGCACGAGTGAAACGCGCCGTTCACGCCAAGAAGAAGCGCCGGGCAACGCTTGACCGAGCCAAGGGTTACTACGGCAACAAGAGCCGGACCTTCAGGGCCGCCAATGAGCAGGTCATGCATTCCGGCAACTACGCATTCCGTGATCGGCGGGCCCGCAAGGGTGAGTTCCGCCGGCTGTGGATCCAGCGCATCAATGCTGCCTGCCGTGAGAATGGCACCTCATACAGCCGGTTCATCAATGGGCTGAAACTGGCCGAGGTAGATGTCGACCGCAAGGTCCTGGCTGATCTAGCCGTGAGCGACCCTGAGGCCTTCGCCGCCCTGGTCCAGGTGGCGAACGGCTCGGCTGACGCGGCCTGAGTCACCCATGACCGATGCAACCGGGGCTGAGATCCTTGGTCGCACCAACCCCAGGATCAAGCGGCTTCGTCGGCTGATCTCGAAGCGCAAGGCCCGCTCTGAGGAGCGGGCCTTCGTCGTGGAGGGACCCCTGGTGGTGGCCGAAGCATTGGCCGCGGCTGGCTCAGCGGCCACCGGTGATACCGAGCCTGGGGTGGAGGTCGAGGCCGTCTTCGTCGAGCGAGGCCATGGCTCCGAGGTCGTTGCCCTGGCCGTGGCCGCAGGCGTCACTGTCAACACCGTCGAAGACGGGGTGTTGGCGGCCGCGCTCGACACCGTCTCCCCTCAACGGGTTGCAGCCATCGTCAGGCGGCCCGCCCCCGATTTGGCCGATCTCGGCCCCCGTGGACTGGTGATGGTGGTGATCGATGGGCGTGACCCCGGCAATATCGGCACCTTGATTCGTAGTGCTGAGGCAGCCGGAGCGGCGGGACTCGTCCTGGTTGGTTCGACGGTCGATCCTACGAATCCCAAGGTCGTCCGAGCCTCAGCTGGAGCTGGTCTTCGGCTACCCGTGATCGTCGAGGCCGACATCAACACCACCCTGGAGGGACTCAGGGCAAGCGGCCGCCGCATTCTGGCTGCCGTAATCGATGCCGCCACGACCCCCTACGACGAGGTGGACCTCGCTGATGCCGTCGTCGTGCTCGGCAACGAGAGCCGGGGCGTTCCCGCCCCTGTGATCGCTCAGGCCGATGACAAGGTGACGATCCCGCTCGTCGGCCCGACCGAGTCGCTCAACCTAGGAGTGGCCGGCTCGGTCATCTGCTTCGAAGCCCTCCGCCAACAACGCCGCAGCCACCCCGCCCAGTGACTCGTCGCCCTCGGGGCGCAGTGACTCGTCCGCCTTCAGCGGCAGTGACTCATCGCCCCCTGATCGAAATAGACTGGACAGGCTCAAAACGAGACGACAGGTTTGGTAATCAATGATCGACGATCTGCAACAGCTTGAAACTGTGGCCTTGAGCCAGGTTGCCACGGCGGCAACGATCGACGAGATCAAAGGGTTCGAGTCGACCCTGCTTGGCAAGCAGTCGCCTCTATCTCAGGCCAAGAAGCAGATCGGATCGCTTCCTCCCGAGCAGCGCAAGGACGCCGGCCAGGCCGTCAACGAGCTGCGCCAACGGATCGAAGCGGCCTTGAATGAAAGGCGGGGCGATCTATCCCGAGCCGAGCGGGTGAGCCAGCTGGAAGAGGAGCGGCTCGACCTTACCGAAGTGAGCGACGATGTCACCGTCGGCCACGCCCATGTCGTCACCCAGACTTGGGAAGACCTGGAAGACACCTTTGTTGGCATGGGATTCCGTGTCGCCGAAGGGCCGGAGGTCGAGACCGACTGGTACAACTTCGATGCCCTCAACATCCCACCCGGCCACCCCGCTCGCGATGGCTTCGACACCATCTACGTGAACCATGGGGAGCCCGGCAGCACCCTGCTGCGGACCCATACCTCCCCGGTCCAGATCCGCACCATGCTCGATCAGGATCCCCCCATCTACATCGTGGCCCCGGGTCGGGTCTACCGGCGCGACACCGCCGATTCGACCCATCTCCCCGTCTTCCATCAGATCGAAGGCCTGGTGGTGGATCGTGGTATCTCCCTCGCCGATCTGGCTGGCACCATTGAGGCCTTCACCGAGGCCTACTTCGGCCCCGGGTTCAGCTCCCGGCTCCGGCCCAACTACTTCCCGTTCACCGAGCCTTCGGCCGAGTTCGACATCCAGCGCCCCGACGGGTCGTGGCTCGAGCTCGGGGGCTGTGGCATGGTCCACCCCAATGTGCTCGAAGCCGGGGGCATTGACCCCGAGGAGTGGTCGGGGTTTGCTTTTGGATTCGGGATCGATCGTCTGGCCCTGTTGAAGTTCGGGGTCGACGATCTGCGCGAGCTGTTCAGCAACGACGTTCGCATGCTGAACCAGTTCTGAGCCGACCCGTCCGTCGAGGAAGAAACTACGAGAACGACGCTGGGGTGAGATCCAGTGGAGGAACGAACCGTGAGGTTACTGCCGTGAGGACCCGTGAGGATTGTGTTGTGAGGAGTGCGCCGTGAAAGTCCTACTGTCGTGGATGCGCGAGTTCGCACCGATCGAGGGTGATCCCGAGCTCTTGGGCGAGGCCATGACCGATCTGGGGATGGTGGTCGAGAGCATTGAGACTGTCGGCCCCACCTGGGATGGGATCGTGGTGGCCAAGGTGCTGACCGTGGCCAAACACCCCGAAGCCGACCGGATCCAGCTGGTCTCGGTCGACGCCGGAGACGGGGAGCCGCTCCAGATCTGTTGTGGAGCGTTCAACATGGCGGAGGGCGACCTCGTTCCTCTCGCCACCCTGGGAACCGTCATGTCCGGCGGCATGGAGATCGCCCGCCGCAAAATGCGAGGCGAATGGTCGAACGGGATGCTTTGTTCGGCCACCGAGCTGGACTTGGGGGAGGACGCAGACGGAATCCATCTCCTCGACCCCAACCTCACCGTTGGGCAGGACCTGGCCGTAGCCCTTGGTGCAACCAACGACATCTTGTTCGATCTCGATATCGAGGGCAATCGGCCCGATGCCCTATCGGTAGTCGGGGTGACCCGTGACCTGGCGGCCCGCCTCGGGGTGCCGTTCTCGCTGCCGACCCCTGACCTGGTCGAGACCACACCGACCACAGCCGAGCAGGCCTCGGTCCGTATCGAAGACGGAGACCTCTGCCCCCGCTTCGGCATGAGGGTTCTGACCGATATCACCATTAGCCAGAGCCCGAGCTGGATGGTCCAGCGGCTGACGGCGTGTGGAGTCCGCTCCATCAACTCGATCGTCGACATCTCCAACTACGTCATGTTGGAGCTAGGCCACCCAAACCACACCTATGATCTCGGATTGGTCCCCGACGGTGGGATCGTGGTCCGCATGGGTCGCGAAGGAGAGACCATCACCACCCTCGACGACGTCAAACGATCGGTCACCGAGGCCGACGGCATCATCGCCAACAACACCGACGAACCCATCGGCCTGGCTGGGGTCATGGGGGGTGCCTCAACCGAGATCAGCAACTCGACCACCAGCGTGTTGGTCGAGGCAGCCATCTGGGATCGGATGACGATCGCCAAGACCTCTCGCCGCCTTGCCCTCCGCTCCGAAGCCTCGACCCGGTTCGAGCGAGGCGTCGACTACGGCGGGGTCCAACGGGCCCTTGATCGCTTCACCCAGCTGGCTGTCGAGATCTGCGGGGCAACTGTCGCTCGCGGTGCCGTGCTGGTCGACGGGAACCTCGAACCTACCCCTCCGGTCGTGGTCAGGGTTCCCCGGGTGAACATGATCCTCAACCTCGAGCTCGGAGCCGAGGAGATCACAGCCCTACTCGACCCCATTGGGTTCCAGACCATCGCTTCATCGGCTGATGAGGTGACGGTGACGATCCCTTCGTGGCGTCCTGACTCCTCGCTCGAGATCGATGTGATCGAGGAGATAGGCCGTCACAACGGCTACAGCCGCTCAGGTCGTCGGGTCCCTACGCCGACCCAGGCTGGAACTCTCACCCCCGACCAGATCGGACGGCGCAAGCTTCGCCGTGCCCTCCAAGGGGCCGGCTACAGCGAAGCCATGCCCAACCCCTTCCTCGCTCCCGGCGATCTGGAACGGGCCGGTCTCGATGGCGACGGGATCTCGCTCACCAACCCTCTGGTGGCCGAGGAATCGATCCTGCGCACCTCCCTCCTACCTGGCTTGTTGAACGCCGTTGCCTACAACCAGGCTCACCGGGCTCCCAGCATCGCTCTTTATGAGTTGGGCGGTGTCTTCGGGCCCTCCGACGCCGAGCTACCAGACGAGTGTGAGCTGGTTGCTGCCGCCGGTGCAGGATTCGACGCCGCTGACCAGGCGGCCGTGGTCGCGACCCGCCTCCTCCACCGCCTGGCCTCCGAACTCGGGTTCACGGGCCTGCGGGTGGTCAACGAAGGGCGGCCTGGTCTCCACCCGACCCGCTCGGCCGCCGTCCACTTCCGGGGCAAGGTCATCGGCGACGTAGGTGAGGTCGACCCTGGTGTCCTGGAAGCATTCGGGGTAGACGGCCGGGTGGCATGGCTCCAACTGGAAGCGGCCCCCCTGCTCGAGGCCATGCAGAGTGTTCCCAAGTACAAGCTCGTGTCGCGCTACCCGTCGAGTGATCTCGACCTCGCCTTCCTGGTTGCCAACGACATCCCCGCCTCAGACGTCGCCCGCACCTTGAACAAAGCCGGAGGCGAGCTTCTCCACTCGGTGAAGCTGTTCGATGTGTTCCGCCGCGATCGCCTGGCGGCAGGTACTCGCTCGCTGGCCTTCACCTTGCGCTTCCAGGCCAACGATCGGACCCTGACCGACGCCGAGCTGGCCGATGCTCGTCAATCCTGCATTGCCGCTGTAGTCAAAGCCCACAACGCAGAGCTCCGAGGAGCTGAAGGGGAAGCGACCTCATGACAACCACTGAAGCTGATCTCAGCGCGGCTGATGTCACCTGGGACCTCCGGTCCCTGCTCGATGGTGCCCAACACCCCTCAGAGCTGGTGGCCAAGGCCAAGACTCAGGCCGAGGGCTTGCAGCACTACCGGGGCCGGGTCGCCAATCTCGACGCTGGCGAGATGGCCGAGTTGATGACGAGCCTGGCCTCTGTCAACGAATTGATCAGTCGGGCCGGTCACTTCGGGATGCTGAGCTTCAGCGAGGACACCCTCGACCCTGAGCGTGGGGCCATGATGCAACAGGTCCAAGAGGAATCGACCGCCATCGGTACCCTCCTGGTCTTCGCCGAGTTGGAGTTCGCCGCCATCGACGATGACCAGGCCGAGGCCCTGCTGGCCGACGACCGACTCGCCTTTTGCCGCCATCACCTGGAGACAACGAGGCTGAACCGACCCCACCTGCTGTCCGAAGCGGAGGAGACGGTTCTCATCGAGACCTCGGTCACCCGGGGCCCAGCCTGGGTCCGGCTGTTCTCCGAGCAGATCTCGGCGATCGAGCTGGAGCTAGACGACGGAGAGGGGGGCACCGAGATGACCAGCCTCGAACAAGGCCTCTCCCTCCTCCAGCACACCGATCGCGCCACCCGGCAGATGGCATCGGAGGCCGTGACCAAAGGGCTGAACTCCGGCTTGCGGACCAGGGCCTTCATCTTCAACACCCTCCTCCTCGACAAGTCGGTCGATGATCGGCTGCGTTCATTCGACACCTGGATCTCCAGCCGCAACCTGGCCAACGAAGCCAGCGACGCCTCGGTCGAGGCCCTGATCTCGGCCGTGGTCAACCGCTATGACATCCCCCGACGGTGGTACCGCTTGAAGGCTTCGGTCCTCGGGGTCGAGCGTCTGGCCGACTACGACCGTATGGCCGCGGTTGCCGCCAGCGATCAGGAGATCGGTTGGACCGAGGCCACCGCCGTTGTGCGCGACGCCTACCAGTCGTTCTCACCGGAGCTGGCCCAGATCGTCGATCGTTTCGTCGGCGAGGGCTGGATCCACGCCCCCATCCAGCATGGCAAGCAGCCTGGTGCCTTCTGCGCCTACTCCGTCCCGTCGCACCATCCATACGTGTTGTTGAACTGGACGTCCCGACATCGTGATGTGCTTACCCTGGCTCATGAGCTCGGCCATGGGGTCCACGCCTACCTCTCGCGTTCCCAGGGCATCTTCCATCACGGAACCCCGCTGACCCTGGCCGAGACGGCTTCGGTGTTCGCCGAGACCGTGACCAACAAGCGCCTCCTAGCTCTCCTCGACGACCCCCACGAACGCTTCGCACTGTTGGCGTCCACCATCGACGATTCGATCGCCACCGTATTCCGCCAGGTAGCCATGAACCGGTTCGAGCACGCTTGCCACACCAGTCGCCGGGGCGAGGGTGAGCTGTCGGTCGAGGGATTCGGTGACCACTGGCTTGCCACTCAGTTCGAGATGATGGGTGATGCCGTCGAGCTGACCGACAACTACCGCAACTGGTGGTCCTACATCCCTCATTTCATGGGGACGCCGGGCTACGTCTACGCCTATGCCTACGGGCAGCTCCTGGCCTTGTCGGTCTATGCCCGCTACGAGGCGGTCGGGCCTGAGTTCGTGCCCTCCTACCTCGAGCTCTTGTCGTCTGGGGGGTCTCTCTCACCCGAGGATCTGGGATCCATTGTCGACTGCGACTTGAGCGACCCTGGCTTCTGGGACGGAGGCTTGGCCATCGTCGAGAACCAGCTCAATGCAGCCGAAGAAGCAGCCCGCGCCGCCGGCCGCCTCAGCTGACTCGGGGCCAGGACCAGCCCCTGGGTCCCCGAACGGTCATGGATTGGGCGCGGCCAGGGCGGTGACGTCGGCCACCACCTGGTCGGTGACAGCCCGCAGGTTGTCACCATCGTTGGTGACGAAATCGGCCCGATCGAGGTGGGGTTCGACGAATTGGTCGTGCATCGGTTTCACCGTCGCCTGGAGTTGAGCCTGGATCGAGGCCAGGGAACGGCCCCGCTCGGCCCGGTCACGCCTCGTCCTTCGACGAAAGCGGACTTCCTCGGGACATTGGCGGAAGACCCGGTAGTCGAGCTGTTCCCATACTGGCTTGAAGGCAAACAGAAGAATCCCTTCGACGATGATGACCTCGGCTGGCTCGACGATATGGAGGTCGCGGGTGCGCGTGTGGGTGGCGAAGTCGTAGACCGGTATCGCCACCTCCCGCCCGGCTCGTAGCTCCCGCAGATGCTCGACCAGCAACGGGCCATCCAGTGAGTCAGGGTGGTCGTAGTTGACCTGGGCCCGCTCGTCGGGGCTCAAGTGGCTCTGGTCGCAATAATAGGCGTCGAAGTTGAGCACGCTTGCCGCCTTGGGGCCCATTGTTTCGCTTAGTCGCTCGACCACCAGCCGGGCCAAGGTCGTCTTGCCCGAGCCGGTTCCACCGCAAATGCCGACGAGGAGGCTCACGGGACGCTAAGAATAGTCGCTCCCGATGATTGGGGCCGAGCCGGCAATCTTCCCCACATCTGGGTGGTCAGGAAAACCTCTTGCATAAGTATCGGACTCTGTGTATTATTTCCCACTGAGGTACTGAGGGCTCTCGATGGCAGAGCGTTCAGGACCCGGTCTCATCCCGCCGGCCAGGAGCGATTGTCGTGACTAACTATCGAGTTGGCATCGTCGGTGCCTCTGGCTACACGGGGGCGGAGCTGCTTCGGCTCTTGGCCACCCATCCGAGTTTCGAGCTAGTGGTCGCCACCGGTGATAGTCAGGCCGGGCGTCCCCTGGCCGAGCTCTATCCAAGCCTGGCCCTGGCCTACCGCCAGCGGGTGTTCGACGCCTATGACCCCGACACCTTTGATGGGCTCGACGTCGTCTTCTGCGGGCTGCCCCATGGGGTCAGCATGGGCGTCATCCCCGATCTGATGGGCCGAGTCGGTCACATCGTCGACCTCGGCTCTGACTTCCGGCTACACGATGCCTCCCTCTACCCCCAGTGGTATGGGGCCGAGCACACCTGCCCCGAGCTGCTGGCCGAGGCTGTCTATGGGCTGCCAGAGCTGTTCCGGTCCAAGATCGCCGGGGCCAGCCTCATCGCCGCCACTGGGTGCAATGCTGCCACCGCCATCTTGAGCCTGGCCCCCTTGCTCGACGCAGGGCTGATCGAGCCGTCCGGCCTGATTGTCGACCTCATCACGGGGGTCAGCGGGGCTGGTCGGCCGCCCAAGGAGCACACCACCTTCTGTACCGTCGATTCCAATGCCACTGCCTACGGGCTGTTGACCCATCGTCATACTCCCGAGATCGAACAGGCCCTGACCGAGGGGACAGGCCAAGGAGCTGGGGTGTTGTTCACCCCCCATCTGATCCCCATGAATCGGGGCATTCTGGCCACCTGCTATGGCCGCCCGACCCACTCAGCGGTGTCGTTGACCAGTGATGACGCCATCGAGGTCATGGCCGACTACTACCGGGATGAGCCTTTCATGCACGTGTCCGACCGGAGCCCGTCGACCAAGGCCACTCTTGGTTCGAATGCCGTCCACCTCAGTGCTCGGATCGATCCCCGCAGTGGGCTCGTCATGGCTATTGGGGCCCTCGACAATCTGATGAAGGGAGCCTCTGGTATGGGGATCCAGTGTGCCAATATCGCCGTTGGCCTTCCTGAGGAAACGGGGTTGAGCATGGTGGGGGTCTACCCATGAGCGTCTCACCTCTGGCCCCGGCCGCCTTTCCCCCCATGTCCCCTATCGATGGCGTTCGTCTCGCCACCTACGAGGCCGGGCTCCGCTACCAGGAGCGGGCCGATCTGATGATGGCCGAACTGGCCCCCGGGACGACGGTAGCTGGCGTGTTCACCTCGTCGTTGTGTCCATCAGCTCCCGTTGACTGGTGTCGGTCCATCCTCGATCGGGGTACGGCCCGAGCCATTGTCTGCAATGCCGGCAACGCCAACGCCTTCACCGGCACGGCTGGGGCCACAGCCGCCAGCCTGACGGCCGAAGTCATAGCTGGGGCACTCGGTTGCCAGCCGGTCGATGTGTTCCTGGCATCTACCGGGGTCATCGGTGAGACCCTCGACCAGGCCGCCCTGGCCGATGCCCTACCGGCCTTGGTTGGGGCCGAGGCCACTGGCTGGGAACAGGCGGCCGGCGCTATCCGAACGACCGACACTTTCTCCAAGGGCGCCTGCCGGCGGGTCGACGGGCCAGTCCAGGGTGTGGTAGCCGGGATCGCCAAGGGAAGCGGCATGATCGCTCCCGACATGGCAACCATGCTTGGCTTCGTGTTCACCGACCTGGCCGTCGAGGCTCACGCCCTCCAGGCTGCTCTCAGCCCCTCGGTCGAGGGCAGCTACAACCGGATCACGGTCGACAGCGATACCTCGACCAGTGACACCGTGCTGCTGTTTGCCACCGGGGCGGCCGGAAACGAGCCAATCGAGGGCCCCGGCTCAGCGGGTTGGGATGGGTTCGTGACCGCCCTCGACGAGGTGAAT
>JAAETV010000557.1 GCA_024227975.1 Actinomycetes bacterium | reverse complement strand
GCGCTGATGCAACAGCGCCCCCATCGGGGTGCCGAGAAGTAGGAGGCGGATGGTGTCGGGGTGTACCGACTCGTCGGCCTCGACAACGATCTCGGAGCCATCCGAGATCAGGAAGGCGGCCATGCCCGAGATGGCGAACCTGAACCTTCCGGGCCCGGCCTGGTATGCCACCCCCTCGGATCTCACCTCCGGGATCGTGGCGGGCACCGACCCGAACCGGATCGTGACATCGGTCGCCTCCTCGGAATCTCGTCCCGGGAGGTCGATGTCGGTGTCGAAGGTAACGCCCCACAGGCTCGTTCGGCTCATGTCGGCGCAACCCTACCGGCACCGGTGGTCCCTCTCCGTCGGCCGCGCCCTGGTTCTTCGGGGGCGTGTTGGGGCCTTGCCCGTGAACCAATGAGGAGGGGCGGCTGTTGTTCCCTGGGCGTGCCGGAACACCCGGTCAGGCTGCTGTCACCACATCGGCGACTGCGGCGACCGTCTGGCCGTCGGCAGGCCGCACGATCCTGAATATGGGCACCGAGTCGGCCAGGCGCGATGCCAGGGTGAAGTGGAGGCCCCCAATACCGAGGCCTTCGACGATCGGTCGCCGGTAGGTCGCGGCGAGGATGGCACGGAAGGCGGCATGACCCACCATGGGCGAGACCGCTATCTCCTCGACGGCACCCTTGCGGAGTAGGTACAGCGCGCCCACCTCGACGGTGCCTTCGTGGATCTCCGGGGCCCTCCACAGATACTTCTCGCCGCTGTCGAGGAGCGTAGCGAGACCATCGACGGATCTGCCCGCTCCGCTGATGGCGTCCTCGTGCAAGCGGACGGTCGGATGCCCCGGGACCGTCACGAGACGGTCGCCGTCAGGGAACACCACGGTCTTGTCGTCGGTCACCATCGTGAACCCGCGTTCGATGACCGCGGCCAGCGTCGTAGACTTCCCCGCGCCGGACTGGCCGGCGACCAGGACGGCCTTGCCGTCGACGAGGAAGCTGCTGGCGTGCAGTGTCAGCCACCGGCGCTGATGGAGCAGCGCGCCGATCGTGGAGCCGAACAGATACGCCCGGACATCGCGGTCCGACCCCCACTGTTCGATAGCGATGGTCGTGCCGTCGGACACGTGATACCGGGCCACGCCCTCGACGGTCTGCAGCCACTCATCATCATTGGCCGACCAGAACCGGCGGGTGATCGTCGGATTGTCGATCGACTCGGGCGTGGCTCCGAGCACGACCCGCACATCAGCGTGGCCCGCCTTGGTTTCGGTGAG
>JAAETV010000556.1 GCA_024227975.1 Actinomycetes bacterium | reverse complement strand
AGTGAACCAGACCTTCAAAGCCCAACTCGACCTCGAACGCCACGGCGGCCGCACCAAACCAGGGGTCTGCGCCCGCATACTCCAACGCATCCTCGCTCTCACCGCCGCCATCTGGCACAACGAAACCACCAACCAACCCGGCCCCGCCCGCTCACTGACCGCCTATGACCACTGACCCCTTGGAACTAACCATCTAGCAAAGGACGCCCGGGAAGGAGGATCAGCAGTCGCACCGAACAAGACATTGGACGAGCGCTGGCCGGCCTTCTAGATCACTCCATCCAGAGCTGTGCTACCGAGACCAAGGTGTCGGTATCGAGGGGGCGACTCTTGGGACTATTGATCTCCAGGAATTCATCGCCACTGGCGACCAGGAGATTGTCATCGAGTAGCTCCGCCCAGTCCCCCAGTCCTTCGATCGATTCCCCGGAGCCGGTAGCGCCATCGGTCCCGACACCGGGGATGTTGGTCACGTGCACGCTCAGCTCCGATGTGGACAGAAAATCATCGTCGCCGGGAGCGTTGTAGTAGCAGGAGATGCCAATTCCGCTGGACTCCTCCTCGACTGCGTCGAATTCGACTCCCACCGCCGCGGACACGTCCCCAACGGCTGCGCATTCATCATTCACGATGGCGCCGTCTGCTGTGTTGCCAGAATCGCTGTCCTCGCCAGAATCGCTGTCCTCGCCGGACCCCGCTGATGCGGTTGTCGTCGCCGACGATGTGCCCTCAGCCACGGCCTCATCGTCGTCTGAACTACATCCGACGCCAACCATGGCCATCGTGACCAGTATTGCCAGGGCCAGTTTCATCGCTACCTCGTTCTCTGCGGGGCCTCATCGTGCCTCGATCGTGACCGATCGACAACACCGCGATTCGCCGCCCCTAATACGTTTGGATTGATCATCCCCACTCCCCACCTAGTGCT
>JAAETV010000555.1 GCA_024227975.1 Actinomycetes bacterium | reverse complement strand
CAGGGCAGACAAGATCAGACCGACATCAGCCCAGATCCGCTTCGAAAGCTCAGCCTGTGTCACTGCCACGTTCTCCTACGGCCCGACCGGGGGCGGGAGAAGCATCATCAGCGGTGGGTCGGACTGCAACGATGCCCATGTGCTGCTCCTGGGGGTCGTCACCGAAGCGCTCGAACCCGCCACCAGCTACGCGGTGACGATCACTGCCACCAGCGGATCCTCCACCGCTCACAGGACCGTGTCATTCACCACCCTGGGCTGACCTGATGGAGCGAGCAATGAGCTCCATTGGATGGGAGGTCTTGACTCCGGCCCCTCCCAGGTGGAGTGAGCAGCCTGGGTTCGCACTGGCCACCTCATCAGCCCCGGTCCGCTCGATGGCTGATTGCTTGCGGTCCCTGATCTGACCAGCCAGCTCCGGTTCCAGGACCGAGTATGCACCTCCGGCACCACAACAGAGCCCGTCGTCGTCGAGCTCGACGAGATCCCTGACGTAGGGCCGGAGCACAACCCGAGTGGACTGGTGGACTCGCTGGACGTTGCGAAGGTGGCACGGATCTTGGACCGCAACCGTGATGTCGAGGGGGGACGAGACTGGGGGAAGGCGCCCGACATGATCAGCCAGCCACTCCTGGATGTCGTACACGCGGCTCGAGAACCGGGCTGCCTTCGGGGTCCCGAGCAGGTGGCCGTATTCCTTCAAGGCGGCCCCGCAGCCGGCAGAGTCGACCAAAATCGGACGGTCACCGCCGAGGTTGGCCATCGTCTTCTCGGCCAGCTTTCTGGCCTGGTCACCAAGCCCGGCGTGGGTGTGGAGGGCCCCACAACACGGAGCGGCATCTCCGCTAGGAACAACCCCGAAGCCGGCCGCCTCCAGCACGACCTGGCTTGCCTGGTGAATCTGGCGTTGCCAAGCGTCCATCACACATCCAGTGAACAGATAGACGTCGTCTCCAGAACAGGTATGGGGCTGCCGCTTGATAGGCAAGGCGGACGGCAGCCCCAGACGGCGGGGGATCAGGCGGAGCCGCTGAACCACACCAAGGGCTGACGACCCGATGCGCAACATGCGAGGCTGGGCCAGGGCGGCCAGTCCGATCCGCTGCCACCAGGGTGTGATGTGCCCCTGAGCCGCCAGGGTCTGGCGGGTCTGCTCGATGAGGTGGCCATAGGGGACCGAACTGGGACAGGCCGGTTCACAGCCCCGGCACTGGACACAGGTCGAGAACGCGTCCAAGACATCGGTGGTGAGCGGGGCGTCCCGGTTCTGGACGTGACGCATCAGAGCGATCCGACCCCGAGGTGAGCGGCTCTCGTCGCCCGTCACCCGAAAAGTGGGACAGAACGGTAGGCACAGTCCGCATTGGACACACTTGTTGAGATCGTCGGCGTCAAGCTTCAGATCCATCTCATGGCCTCCCCAACATCCGGCCGGGGTTGAAGCGCCCGGCGGGATCGAAATTGTCCTTCAACCTGGTGGCTATGGCCTGAACCGACGGATCAACCGGGCGGGGAGGCTGAGCCTCATCGGCGAAGACGAGACCGACCCCGACCGAGGCCACGAACCGGCCTCGGGGCCGAGTCTCGGGCCCGTTGGTACCCATGACCGGTGTCGACCCGGTGGGCCCGAGCCGACGCAGATCGCTCGGTCGTAGCGACCAGCGATGTTCGGGGAGCTCGGGGGGACCAACGACCTCGGCGAAGGCGGCAGCGGTACTCAGCCGGGCTGCTTCGGCATCGACGTCTGGCCCGTGCCCCTCCAGATTGACCCAGACCGTTTCCCCATCCCACAACACCGCGCTAGGTCGCAGGAGAAGGTCATTGACGGTGAAGGGATCAGCTTCATCTGCGGCCAGCCATCTCGACGACGCAGGGATGGGATTGGTGCGGATCGTGACCTCGGCCAATAGACCAAGGGTGCCGAGCGAACCGCACAGCAAGCGGGGCAGGTCGAACCCGGTGACATTCTTGACCGTTGGCCCACCTCCCGTGATCAGATGGCCCTCGGCCGATACATAGCGAACCTGAAGCACGGCGCTGGCCACAGTTCCCCTGGCCCGCTGACCGAGATCGTTCTCACCGACCATCACTGCGCCCCCCACCGTGCCCCCCCGAGCCGGAAGGGCGCTCCGCTGGCGAGAAGCAGCCAACACCCGATCCAGATCGGCCACGGCGGTACCGGCACGCACCGTTGCCGTCATCTCCGCTGGGGTGTACTCGACGACCCCGCTCGGGGCGGAAACCCAGCGGGCAGCAGCATCAACGGGTCCGCCATGATCCCAGCGGGTCCCATTCCCGCGCACGGTCACCGGGCCCTGGTGGCCGACTTCAGCGGCAAAGTCGATCAGGACCGGGTCTGATGTCTGGAGCGCCGTCATTCCCACACTCCGGCCGGCACCGATCGCAAGGCCTCGATGTCGGCGCAGCTGTGTCCTGACGGCAACACCTTGCCTGGGTTGGCCCGACAGGCAGGATCAAAGCCGTCCCGTAGCCGGTTCTGGTGATCGAGGTCGTCGTCGGAGAAGAGAAGGTTCATGTAGGCCTGTTTCTCGACCCCGATCCCGTGCTCTCCCGACAACACGCCCCCAGCAGCGATGGAAGCTTCGATGATCTCAGCTCCGGCGGCGTGGACCCGATCCAGGACTCCTTCCTCTCGACCGTCGAACACCAATAAGGGATGGAGGTTGCCGTCGCCGGCATGGAAGACGTTCATGACCAGCACATCATGCCGTTCGGCGATCTCATAGATCTGCTCCAAGACCTCGGCCAGCTTCGATCGGGGAACAACCGTGTCATGAAGGTAATAGTCGGGGGCAATCTGGGCGATAGCCCCGAAGGCAGTCTTGCGGCCCTTCCACAACAGCTGGCGCTCTTCCTCACTCTGGGCCAGCCGAACGCTCGTGGCGTCATGGGACCACCCGATGGCGGCGATCCGATCGGCGTCAATGGTTGCCCCGTCTTCGAAGCCGTCGACCTCGGCCAGCAATACCGCGGCGGCATCGGTGGGATAGCCAGCCCCAACGAAGTTCTCGACGGCTTCAGTGATCTTGCGATCCAGCACCTCCATGGCGGCCGGTACGATCCCGTCGGCGATGACCGCGCTGACCGTGTTGGCTGCGGCTTCGACCGTGGGGAAGGCCAACAACATGGTCCGTACTGCTGGGGGGTTGGGGGTCAGGGTGACTCCAATTCGGGTGGCGATGCCCAGGGTGCCTTCGCTGCCGACGAAGGCTCCACGGAGATCAAGCCCCGCCGGCTCGGCCTCCACCCCGCCCAGCATCACTATCTCGCCTGAAACGAGAACGACCTCTATGGCCTGGATGTGGACATTGGTGACCCCGTATGCGAGGCAATGGGGGCCGCCCGAGTTGTTGGCCACATTGCCGCCGATGGTGCAGACCTGCTGGCTGGAGGGATCGGGAGCGAAGTGGTAGCCCAAAGGACGCAGTTGGTTGGTCAGATCGAGATTGATCACGCCCGGCTCGACCCAGGCCACCCGGTTGTCGATGTCGATCTCGAGCACCCGGTTCATCCTGGTCATGGCGACCACAATCGGTGCCCCCAATGGGATCGCCCCCCCGGCCAGCCCCGTTCCTGCTCCTCGTGGTACCACGGCGCGGCCGTGGCGCTCGGAGATAGTCATGATCGTCTGGACCTCGGCTGTCGAGATCGGGAAGCAGACAGGACCCGAGACGCCACCATCGAATACCGAGGCATCGTGAGCAAACAGGGATCGCTCGGCTCCATCATTGCGGACCCGGTCGTCGGCCAGGCCTGCTCGCAGCTCCGCAACCAGTTCGGCATCGGGCCCCGAACCGGCCGACTCGGTCTGCCGGGGAAACCTGGATGTCACAAAACGTCTGAACACTACTCGTCCTCGGTATTGGCCCCGCTCGTCGGGCTCGACTCGATCCTATGATCGCCCAGCGAGACCCGGGCCCACCAGCGGAGTGACCTCATCGAACCCCGACGCAAGGGTGAAACTTGGAGGTGCAAGAGGTGCGACCTAGGTTGATCTGGTGCGCGAAGCCCCAGAATCCAAGCCGTTGAGAGAAGAGCGGCGCCCTGCCCGCGAGGAGGTGGATGAGGTCTCTCCAGGGGTACTCAGGATCCAGCTACCGATCTCGATGCCGGGCTTGGGTCATGTCAATTGCTACGCCATGGAGGATGCTAGGGGAGTCTGTCTCGTCGATCCAGGTCTTCCCGGTCCCAGGACGTGGAGCCAATTGAAGTCTCGTCTCGCCGGTGCTGGGCTGTCCATTGACCGGGTCCACACCGTTGTCATCACCCACTCTCACCCTGACCACTTCGGGCAGGCGGCAAAGCTCCAGAAGAAGGTTGGAGCCGAAATCGTGACCCATGAGAGCTTCCGCACGTTCCTCGATCCAACGGCCGAAGAGCTGGACGGTGAGACCCACACCGTGTTCGAGGGGATCCCTCCGAACCAAGAGGGCCAGGCCCTCGACCCATCCGATCAGATGAATCCAGCCAGGTTGGCCAGTGCCGGCGAGGGTCCATTCGCCCGTAATACCCCCTGGGGAGGCAAGGCCTACCAGCTGCCCATTCGCCGCCGCCTCCAATACTGGGCCATGCGCAAGGCGGCCGGCCGCTTCATGAGCACACCGACCCCGACCAAGCGGGTCGAGGAGGCTCAGGTGTTGGAGCTGGGGGGTCGGGAATGGATCTCGGTCCACACCCCAGGCCACACCCAGGATCACCTCTGCCTGTGGGACCCCGCCAACGGCATCATGATCAGCGGCGACCATGTCCTCCCGACGATCACCCCCCACATCTCAGGCATGAGTGTCACCCCCGATCCACTGGCCGATTTCTTCACCAGCCTAGATCGGATGCAGACATTCGACGGGGTGAGCACCGTGCTCCCAGCCCATGGGCTGGAGTTCGTTGATCTCGGCGGGAGAGCTCAGAGCATCAAGAGCCATCACCATGACCGGCTGGCTAGCCTGCGCGAGGCCAGTGATCGCGTAGGACGGGGAACAGTCGAGGAGTACATGAAGGAGCTGTTCCAACCTCGTTCTTGGGGGTCGATGGCCGAGAGCGAGACCTATGCTCATCTTGAACATCTTCGGCTAGCCAAACAAGCTGCGGTGACTGCTGAGGGGCACGAGCTACTCTACGAGATACTCGGCTGACCAGGGGAAACACAGACGGACCGAGTACAACCACCCAAGCTATAGCGACATGGTTGACGCTGCGGTAACATGGGTGTTGTCTGGGAAGGCGTGGCAACTTGTCTCGGACCTCAGTTGAATACGTTTAACGAAGGTTCGAGCGAAAGCGGGCCGTTTGAGTTGTCTGCAGCTCTGAGCCCCTTCGCCTGATCGGGGCGTGGCTGATGCGCGGCGGCACAGCCACGCCCCTCGGGTGTCTGCGCTCAGCCCAAGGTGGAGGCGAGGCCCAAAGGGGCCACATGCGGATCTCGAGGCGCGGATCTCAATGCCGCCGCAGCCGTTCACGAACGAAGGCGGCCCGCTCCAGCTTGATTGTCTCGTAGCCCCTCACCTCTTGGGCCAGACGGGCGGTGGCAACAGCCTCGTCAAAGGTGTCGGCGCCCAAGTCGCTGACCAGGAGCGACATCGCTTCGGTGTACTCCTCGACCAGGGCTCGTTCCACCCGGCGAACCTCGGCCCGACCAAAGGGGTCGAGGGAAGTACCCCGTAGCCGCTTGGCCCTCGTCAGGGTCTTCATCAGCGGCCGACCGGTCGAGGCCGGGATCGACAACTTCCTCGAGATCCCCAAAGCCCGGAGCAGGGCCGGATGGAGTCGCCAGTGCACATCGGCGCCCCCTCCCCCAACGGCCTCGGCCGCCACGGTCGCCTCTGGTGACAACAGGAGTCGTGCCACCTCGTACTCATCCTTGTAGGCCATCAGCTTGTGAAGACCGGTGGCCACGGCCTCGGTCAGATCCGATGACCCAGGCTTGACCTCAGCTTCCGCGGTGGCGGTGGCGGCGACCACGGCCAGAAATCGGGTTGCATAGGCCTTGTTCTGATAGTCGACGAGGTCGGCGCCGAGCATCCTGATCCTGGCCTTGGTCTCGTCATCGACGTCGAGGGCGGTCACGATCGCTTCCAGCTTCGACGGCAGCTGGCCGACATGGACCTGGAAGAGGGCGGGACCAGATCCAGCTTCGAGCCCGGCAGTCGAGACCACGGCCGCTTCGTCGACCACCCATGTACGACCCCAGCGGAAGGACGCCAGGTTGGTCTCAACGGCGACACCGTTGAGATCGATGGCTGACTCCACCGCTTCGGGCGCGACTGGCACCGCTCCGGCCTGGACGGCTACTCCGAGGAGGAACAGGTTGGCCGTCGCCCCGTCACCATGAATACCCTTGGTGATGGCACCAGCGTCGACGTAGCGGTTGTGCTCGACCCGGGTCACCCGGTCGGCCATCAGTCCAAGGGTGCCTTGGTCGGGATAGGCGATGTCGGGATGGCCTATCATCTCACCGGTCTGGGTCGGGGTCGTGGACGCGATCATCACTGTGCGGTCGGCCGAGGCCGTGTTGAGCATCGACTCGGACGCTCCAGCCAGCAAATCGAAGGCGACGATGACGTCGGCCTCTTTCGCCCCGACCAGGTTGGAAACCGCCGGCCCAGAACGAGACAGGCGCAGGTCGCTGACAACGGGACCCGCCTTCTGAGACAAGCCGGTTTGATCGAGACCTCGGACATCCCACCCATCGAGCATGGCCGCCGTTCCCAGCACCTGAGCCACGGTCACCACCCCAGTCCCACCGATGCCGGCCAGCCTGATCGCCACCTGCTCCCGGCCGACGATGCTGGTCGGAGGGTGCAACTCAGTAGTAGGGACCGGCCTCGGCCCCGCTCCGGGTGCCTGAGCGAGGTTCGGTGTCACAGTCATGAAGCTAGGGCAATCGCCTCCCAAACAAGAGAAGTCGAGATTGCATGTGGTCTGGTCGATGGCCGTCTTCGGTCCGAGCGGGGTATGTACCGTCTGGACCGACAGACAATTGCTGACCTCGCCACAGTGACCGCAGGCCTCACAGAGGCGATGGTTGATGACGACCCGATGACCCGGGGTCACCGCCTCGCCTCGCTTGCGCAAGCGACGGGTCTGGGCCGCACAAGCCTGATCGTGGATGAGCACCGTCACCCCCGCCACCGTGGCCAGCATTTCCTGGGCCTCGACCATCCGGCTTCGATCCCACACCTCGGTCGGTGAACCGTCGCGGCCTCGGGTCAGAGTGACACCGTCGTAGTCATCGATGTCTTCGGTCGTGATCAGAATCCGGGCCACCCCATGATTCGACAAGATGGCCACGATCTCGGGGACACCGACAGCCCCGGCGGCATCCTGGCCCCCGGTCATGGCAACCGTTCCGTTGTAGAGCAGCTTGTATGTCAGGTTGACGCCGGCGTCGATAGCACCCTGGATGGCCAGCTGGCCTGAGTGGAAGAAGGTGCCGTCACCCAGGTTCTGGATGAAGTGATCACGCTCCACGAAGGGGGCCATCCCAATCCACTGGGCTCCCTCGCTACCCATGGCCGTGTTCGCGGCCAGCTCGCCGACCTTCTCTTCGTCCATCAGCAGAACCATCCCATGGCACCCGACACCAACACCGACGAGGGCGCCGTCTGGCACCTTGGTCCCCCAGTTGTGGGGGCAGCCAGAGCAGAAGTAGGGCTTGCGGATAGTCGACAGGGGGATAGGGGTCCGCTCCCGGGCCGGAGGGTCAGCTGGGATCATCCGGTCAGCCAGGCGCGGTTCGAGACGGGAGCGAAGCCCGCCGATGATCCTGTCGGCGTCGAGCAAGCTGTGACTGGCCATCAGTCTGTTTCCCTGGTCATCCTTCTTGCCAACGACCAAGGGAGAGTCGGCGCTGCGATAGAGGGCATCCTTCATCAGCCGTTCGAGCGTTGGACCCTTCTCTTCGACAACGACGATCTCTTCCAGCCCTCGAGCGAAGTGACGGACCACCCCCTCGTCGAGCGGATACGGCATTCCCAGCTTCAGGAGTCGGATTCCCGCTCCTGACACTTCCTGGTCTGAATCGAATCCGAGACGGTGAAGGGCCTGGCGAACCTCCCGGTAGGTATAGCCCGAAGCAGCGATCCCGATCCAGGCCTCGTCGGGGTCGATGGGGCAGGAGTTGAGGTCGTTTGCCACCCCATAGCGGCGGGTGATTTCGAAACGGACCTCTCTCAGCTCCTGCTCCATGTCGATTGTGTAGGGAGCGAGGAGCCTGCCGTCGACCTTGGGGACGAAGGAGGAGCCATCGACAACGAGATCAGGGACGACCGGGACCAGGAGTTGGGGGGCGAGGTCGACGGTGCCGGAAGCGTCGGCGACCGGGCTCAAGATCTTGAGTGAGGTCCACACCCCGGCCAGGCGGCTCAAGGCCACGGCATGACGACCGAGATCGAGGATCTCGTGCACATCTCCTGGATGGAAAACCGGCATCAGTAAGCCAGCCAGGACGGGGTCGGACCAGGTTGGCAGGGTCGAGCTCTTGCTGGCCGGATCATCACCGATGATGGCGACGGCACCCCCACTGGGGCTGGATCCAGCGAATACTGCGTGGCGCAGGGCATCCGAGGCCCGGTCGAGACCAGGACCCTTGCCGTACCAGTAGCCGACGACCCCGTCGTAGCGCTGGTCGGCCTGATTGGCCACCAGCTGGGTGCCCATGACCGCGGTCGCCGCCAGCTCCTCATTGACGGCCGGTGCGACCTTGATGGCCAGCTCGGGGACCTGCTTGGCCGCCCGTACCATTTCCTGGTCCAAGCCACCGAGGGGTGACCCCGGATAACCGGACAGGAAGGCCGCGGTCGAAAGACCGTTGAGCTTGTCAGCTCGCAACTGTTCGATCGGGAGACGGGCCAGGGCCTGTATCCCGGTGAGGAAGACCCGTCCGTCTTCGCGCCGGTAGCGATCAGCGAGCGAATAGTCGAGCGT
>JAAETV010000554.1 GCA_024227975.1 Actinomycetes bacterium | reverse complement strand
GATGACGGCTTCGGTAAGGAACTGGCGACGGATGTGTGCTCGAGTTGCGCCGAGTGATCGTCGCAGGCCGATTTCACCGCGCCGCTCGATCACGGCGATCACCATGACGTTTGCGACACCGATGCCGCCGACGAGCAGCGCCACAGCCCCGAGTCCGAGGAACAGTGTCGTCAGTGCGTCGTCGGCAGCGGCTTGTGCCTCGAGCGCATCGGATGGTCGGCTGACGGTGACCTCCTCGGGGTTCTCCGGATCGGCGGTTGTCGGGAGGACGTCTCGCGTCGAATCGATCGCGCCATCGACGACCCGGGTGTAGATGACCGCCGGATTCTCGCCAGCGTCGTAGAAGTCGATCGCGGCGTCCTTGCCGATGAGCACCGCACGATCCAGGTCAGCGGCGAGCGGGAACTCTTCGAGAATGCCGATGACCTCGACGTAGTCGTCGCCGATGAGGACGTAGGTCGGTTGGTCGAGATTGTGAATCCCCAGCCGTTCGGCAGCGATGGAACCCACGACCGCGTTCGGGTAGGCGCTGGTGGATTCGTTGAGGAACTGCCCGACTGCCAACTCGCCATTCAGTGTCTCGACGAGTTCTTCATCAGCGGCGACGACTCTGACGCTCCCCGTCTCACCTTCGGGTATGAACTCGGTGCGGTAGACCTCTGCGTCGACTTCCCAAACGGCGCTGGTATCGGTCACCGTCGGTATTCGAGAGATCGTGGCGAGCGCGGTGTCGGGAAGTTCGGAATCGCCCGCCCCGAATCCTCCTCCGGCCTCGACCGTCAGCAAGTTCGTGCCGAGACTCGATATCTCGTCGAGCAATGCTGACTTCGATGATTCGGACAGGCCGAGGACCCCAACGAGCGCTGCGATTCCGATGGAGACACCAAGTGCCGAGAGTGCGGTCCGCATCTTGCGAGCTCGGGGGCCCGAAGCCCCAACCCGGAAGACATCGCCGAGTCTGAGCTTGCTCGCGGTTGATTCCGAGCTGCTTGTCATGTCGCTACCACTTCCAGGTCTCGTCGGGCTGAATCGGACGCGAGAGCCCCGTCATGTACCGCGACCTGCCGTGGGAGAGAGTCGGCGATCGCGGTGTCGTGGGTGATGACCACGATCGTCGTTCCCTCCGAGTGAAGGTCGTGGATGAGTTTCATCACGGCCTCGGTCGACTTCGAGTCCAGGTTTCCTGTTGGTTCATCGGCGAGAACGAACGCCGGGCTGTGCACCAGTGCCCGGGCGACTGCGACTCGCTGCCGTTCGCCTCCAGAGAGGTGATTCGGCGGGTGCTGTAGTCGATGTCCGAGACCGACTCGCTCCAGCGCTTCAATTGATCGCGCCGCACGTTCGCGGGGTGGGACGCCTTGATACAGGAGCCCGTTCGAGACGTTCTCGATCGCCGACATCCCAGGCAGCAAGAAGAACTGTTGGAACACGAAACCGATCTTGCGGGCACGGATCCCAGCGACCTCGTTGTCGCTGCGCTCCGCCGTGTCGATGCCGTCGACGGAGACGATGCCGTGGGTGGGGCGGTCGAGCGTTCCCATGACGTTGAGCAGCGTCGACTTTCCCGAACCGGAAGGGCCAACGACCGCCACGAGCTCGCCGTGGTCGATCCTCAGGGACACGTCGTCGAGCGCTCTCACCGGCGGTTCGCCCGGGAACTCTTTGGTGACGTTGTGAAGCTGGAGAGCGGCGGCCCCAGCGGCATGTGCTGGAGTCGCGACGGGGGGATGTGTGCTCGTGTGAACACTCATGAGGGCACCACCACCGCAGTGCCGGGCTCGATGCCGTCGACTTCGACGAAGCCATCGGCAAACATCCCTGGGTCCACAGCGACGAAGCTGGTGCTGTTTCCGTTGACTACCTCGACCGCGAATCCGCCATCGGCCGTCGATACGAGTGCCGACGCTGGAACCACAGTGACGCCCGCGGCGAGGTTGTCCACCAACCTCACCTCGACGTCGAACTCATTGAGGTCCGTTGCGGAGTCGGGCACGGATTCGAGGCTGATTTCGACAGCAAGCTGCGGCTCGGAGGTCGGATCGAGCGGATCTGTCGTCGAAGAGTTCGCCAAATCGGTAACGGTGCCGGTGACGATCTCGCCTTC
>JAAETV010000553.1 GCA_024227975.1 Actinomycetes bacterium | reverse complement strand
GCAGCCATCGGGGCCGGGATCGTTGTCGTCGGGGCCGACTGGCAGGACTGGATCGTTGTCCTACCAACGGCTCTAGTGGTCGGGGCAGCTGGCCTGTCGGTGGTCGTTGCGCTGGTGGCAGGCCTCATTCCCGCCCTCAAAGCAGCTCGGCTTCAGCCCTTGGCGACCCTGCGTCTGGGCTGACGGCAACCCTCCGGGTTGCTTGTCGCCCTCTTCCGAGGGCGCAGAGGCACCGAGCCGTCCCGCAACCCCCCGGTTGCCTCGCCCCTAGAGGAGGAGATGGCCTTCGAGCACGGTGATCGCTCGCCCCGTCAGCTCGACCCGGTCGTCCTGGATCTTCACGTGGAGGCGGCCACCTCGGGCCGATACCTGGTGGGCCCGAAGTTCGTTGCGGCCCAACCGCTCGGCCCACCAGGGGCCGGTGATGCAGTGGGCCGATCCGGTCACTGGGTCTTCGGGGATACCGACACGGGGAGCGAACACCCTCGATACGAAATCAGCGGGGCCACCGTCGACGTCGCCCGCCGCTGTCACTGCTACGGCCCGGGTGTCGAGCGCGGCCAGGGCGGCCATGTCGGGAGAGAGGTTGGCCACGACCCTGGCGCTTTCGAGCTGAGCCACCAGGTCGAACGATCGTCCCTGGTCGACTACGGGTACGCCAAGGGCCACAGCCAAGCCGTCGATGGGGTCGCAGGGCTCGGCCGGGGCAGCCGGGAAATCCATCAAGATCCCGTCCCCAGTCCGGTGGCAGATCAGGGGCCCGCTGCGGGTGTCAAACGTGATCTGGTCGCTGTCCGCGACCCCACGATCGAACAGGACATGGGCCGTGGCCAGGGTGGCATGGCCACAGAGGTCGACCTCGGTGGCGGGAGTGAACCAGCGGAGGCTCCAGCGGCCGTCCGTTCCCAACATCGGGAACGCCGTTTCCGACAGATTCATCTCGATCGCTACCGACTGGAGGAAGGCGTCGTCGCGTTCCGCATCGAGGAGGACGACGGCTGCGGGGTTGCCACCGAAGGCCGTCTCAGTGAAAGCGTCGACCTGGATGATAGGGATGGTCACGGTGCTCCGTAGGAATCACGAAGCTCCCTCTTCAATACCTTGCCGGTGGCGTTGTGGGGGATCTCGTCGATGAACACTACGGACTGGGGCACCTTGAATCGGGCCAGATTCTCCCGGCAATGGTTGATGATCGTCGTCTCGTCAATCTCTTCCCCGACCTTGCGGACGACGATGGCCCGGCCCACCTCGACCCAGCGCTCGTCGGCGACCCCGATCACGGCCACTTCACCGATCTGGGGTAGTTGATAGATGACCGACTCGACTTCGGCCGGATAGACGTTCTCCCCGCCCGAGATGTACATGTCCTTCCAGCGGTCGACGATGTAGTAGAAGCCCTCATCATCCGTGCGGGCCGCGTCGCCGGTCTTGAGCCAGCCGTCGTCGAACGAGTCCGCAGCGGCGTCGGGTCGGTTCCAGTAGCCGGGGGTGACATTGGGGCCCCGGACCCACAGCTCTCCATTGACCCCAGGGCCCACATCGTTGCCGTCCTCGTCGACGATGCGGACTTCGGTGTGCATGGCGGGCAGACCGGCTGAGCCGATCTTGGTCGAGCAGTCCTCGGGCTTGAGGGCAAGGACCAGGGGGCTGGTCTCGGTCATCCCGAAGGCCTGTTGGAGG
>JAAETV010000552.1 GCA_024227975.1 Actinomycetes bacterium | reverse complement strand
CCAAAGGGGGTCGTGACGACGGCCAAGGACACCCATGGGCGACCGGTCGTGATCGATATGGTGCCGGCTGAGCCCAGGGTCTTCTCTGTCGGTCGTCTGGATCTCGATACCGAGGGGTTGCTGCTGTTGACCAACGACGGCCAGCTGGCCCAACGGTTGACCCATCCGTCGTTCGGGGTCGAGAAGGAGTACCTCGTGCACGTGAGGGGCCGTCCCAGCCGGGCCGCCTTGCGATCGTTGCGAGACGGGATCGAGCTCGAGGACGGGATGACCTCGCCGGCCAAGGCGTCGGTCGTCGCCCCCGGCATGCTGCGCATCACCATCCACGAAGGCCGCAACCGTCAGGTGCGCCGGATGTGCGAGGCCGTTGGCCACGATGTCATCAGATTGGCGCGGACAAGGATCGGGCCCTTGAGTGACCCGCGGCTCAAGCCGGGGGAGTGGCGTCCACTCACCACAGCTGAGCTGTTGGATCTCCAGCGCTCGGTCAGCACCGTCGAGGGTGCCCCACCGGCTGGCTGATTGGACTACCGGGTCAGATACGATTCGGCGCCATGGCAGTGCGTGCTCTACGGGGAGCGATCACAATTGACGCTGACAACCCGGGAGAGATCAGGAAACGAACCATTGACCTGTTGAGTGTGCTCTTCGAGCGCAATCAGATCGAGGCGGAGGACGTGATCAGCATCTTCTTCACCGCTACCTCTGATATCCGCAGCCTGGCACCAGCCGCTGCGGCCCGGGAATTCGGCCTGGTCGACGTACCCCTGCTCTGCGCCCAGGAGATGGGATGCGAGGTTGGCCCTGACTGCTGTATCCGACTTCTCCTCCATTTCGAGACTGACCGGACTAGAAGTGAGCTCCGACATGTCTTTTTGCGCGGGGCCACGGTGTTGCGACCGGAGCTGACCGAATCAGGAGACGAGGATCGCTAGATGACGACGAGGGACTGTCTATGAGTCGGCGCGCCACAGTGGTCGGAACGGGCCTCATCGGGGGCTCGGTCGGGTTGGCCCTTCGTAGGAGGGGTTGGCACGTCTCGGCCGTGGACGTCGACGCCGAGGTCGCGGCCGAGGCTGTCCGCATCGGGGCCGCCGATGAGATCGGACTTGATCCAGCGAGTGAGTTGGTGGTCATCGCAGCTCCGGTCGGCGCCGTTGCCGAACTGGCTATCGAAGCTTTGGAGAAGACCTCGGCCGTGGTAACCGACGTCGGCTCGACCAAGAACAGCATCTGCCAGGCCGTCGACAACCCTCGCTTCGTCGGTGGCCACCCAATGGCGGGCTCAGAACAAGATGGGCTTGCGGGAGCGGTCGGCGATCTCTTCGACGGGGCCATGTGGGTACTGACCCCGCTGGAGACAACCGACGAGTCCGCCTTCGCTACCGTGCGGGCTGTGGTTCGCTCGTTTGGAACCGAGACCCTCGCCCTCCCGCCCGATGTCCATGACGAACTGGTGGCCCACGTCAGCCATGTGCCTCATCTGACGGCGGCCGCGCTGATGAATCTGGCCGATGTCGCCTCCATCGAGCATCGGGCCCTGCTGCGGTTGGCTGCTGGTGGTTTCAGGGACATGACCAGGATCTCGGCCGGCCGTCCCTCGATCTGGCCTGACATCTGCGTGGCCAACGGTCCTGCCATCGTCGAAGGTCTCGATGACCTGATCGGGGCTCTCAACTCGGTTCGCCGCCTGGTGGTCGAGCAGGATCGCGCTGGGATCATGGATCTGCTGACCGCGGCCCGCTCGGCTCGAATCAACCTGCCGGTCGGTTTCGGCCCGGCTGATGATCTCGTCGAGCTTGCGGTCCCGATCCCAGACCGGCCGGGAGAGATCGCCGCCATCGCTACGCTGGCAGCCGAGCTCGATGTCAACATCTTCGATCTCGAGATAAGCCATTCTGGAGAAGGACGGCAGGGCATCATGCTCATCGTCGTCGACGAAGCCCGATCTGAACGATTCATGGGAGGCCTGATGGCCCGCAGCTACCGCCCAACGGTCCGGACCATTGACTGAGCTCGGAGACGATCAGATGCTCCCCACCGATGCCAACCTGACCGTAATCGCTATCGATGGGCCGGCCGGATCGGGCAAGTCGACGGTTGGCCGTCGCCTGGCCAACGCCCTCGATCTCGACTACCTCGACACCGGGGCCATGTATCGCTCAGTGACCTGGGCCGTCCTGGAACGAGGTGTCGACCCCGCAGACGAGGATCCGGTGGCCATCGTGGCCCGAGAGGTCATCATCGACTTGGATGTGAACGGGACCGTCGTCGTCGACGGCCAAGATGTCACGACGGCCATTCGCAGCCCCGAGGTCTCAGCCGTGGTGTCGGTGATCGCGGCCAACCAGAAGGTCCGGGCCGAACTGGTGGCCCGGCAGCGAGAATGGACCCGCAAGCGAGGTGGGGGAGTGCTTGACGGGCGCGATATCGGGACCGTCGTGTTTCCCGACGCCACGCTCAAGATCTATCTGACCGCATCGACCGAAGCCCGCGCCTCTCGGCGAGCCCTGGATGAGAAGACGACCGACGAGCAAGCCGTTGCCGCCGACCTGACCAGGCGCGACGCCCTCGACAGTGGTCGTAGGCACGACCCGTTGCGTCGAGCCGACGATGCTGTTGTCGTCGACACCAGCGATCTGAGCATCGAGCAGGTGGTGGCTCGACTCGTCGAGGAGCTCGGCCGGCGATGACCAGCCATGTGTCTGGCGTCGAAGGTGAGCAGTCGTTGGCTCTGGAAGGGGCGGCCCGGCTCACCTACCGGGCGATTCGTTCCCTGCTCCGTTTGGTTGCGACGATCTACTTCCGACTCGAGGTGAAGGGGCGGGAGAACCTACCCGAAATCGGGGGATTCGTGTTGGCCCCCGGGGGGCACCGTTCCATCATCGACACCCCGATGGTGTCGCTGGCCGGCTATCGGGTGCTGCGATACATGGGAGCCGAGACGTATTTCAACATCCCCGGTTTTGGGTGGTTCTTGCGGGCCATGGGCGGATTCCCGGTCGAGCGCACTGCCACCGACCGCTCGGCGCTGCGACTGGCCGAATGGGTGCTGAACAATGGTGAGCCCCTGGCCGTGTTCCCCGAGGGCACCCGGCAGGAGGGGCCGATCATCCAACCCTTGAAGGAGGGAGCAGCCTTCCTGGCTTGCCGCACTGGGGTGCCGATCGTT
>JAAETV010000551.1 GCA_024227975.1 Actinomycetes bacterium | reverse complement strand
CCCCCGACATCTCACCCTCGCTACGACAAGCCATCAGAACCCGAGACCAGCACTGCCAATTCAGCGGCTGCGACCGACCCATGAACTGGTGCGACCTCCACCACATCACCCCCCGTCACCGAGGCGGGCCAACCAACCACCACAACCTCATCCTGTTGTGCCGCCACCACCACGGACTCATCCACGACGGAGGCTGGACCCTAGCCCGAGCCCCCAACGGAACCATCACCGTCTCCCGCCCCTAAAACCACAGGGCCAAACCAACCCCAAACCGGGAAACCCCAGCCAAACCAACCACGGCTGGGGCACACCCGCGCCCCTGGGTCTGCGGTTGCCTTTACCCCGGGGCACTCAGCGTCACGAGTTGTCGCCCTGCTCGTACCCCGAGGGCGGCAAGGGTCGTCTCAGCATCAGGTCAGGTTTCGAGTACGGCGAGGTCAACGTCACCCGGCCAGGCCAATCCCTTGTCGATGACGGCCAGGGTGCAGCCGTCGATCCTCTCGGCCCGACGATCGTGGGGATGATCGACACCAGCCCCACAACCGTTCAAGCGCTGAGGAGCAATCGAAGTCGGGCGCGATCGAGCTCCCGAGATCCATCTCCGCATCGAATGATCCAGGCTCGCCTGTTCTGCTTGCGCTGGTCAGAGAGGGAGGGGGAGAATACGCCATGCTGTCGAGCTATCGAGTTGTCGATCTGACCGATGAGCGAGGCCACCTCGCCGGTTTCATCTGGGCCCAGATGGGGGCCGATGTGGTCTCGGTTGAGCCGCCGGGTGGAGCATCATCTCGCCGGCTCCTCCCCTTCGCCGGTGATATCGAAGATCCGGAACGATCACTGCACCATTGGGCCTACAACCGGGGCAAACGAAGTGTCGTTGTCGACCTCGAAACCGAAGAGGGCCGCACCGACTTGCGGCGGCTGATGGATGGGGCCGATGTGGTGTTCGAGTCGTTTGCCCCCGGCACCCTCGACGCCCTCGGCCTCGGCTATGACGACCTAGCGGTCTCAAACCCGGCCCTGATCTATGTCTCCATAACCCCTTTCGGCAGCGACGGCCCCAAGGCCAACTGGCACGCCACTGACCTCACCATCCAGGCCGCGGCGGGAAACATGGTCCTAACCGGGGAGACCGACAGGGCCCCGTTGCGAGCGGGCGGTACCGTGCCCCAAGCCTTCCACAATGCCGCCTCGGAAGCGGCGGGGGCCGCTCTCATCGCCCTCCACGAGCGCCAGTCCCGCTCCGGGCTTGGCCAGTTCATTGATGCCTCGGCCCAGCAGAGCATGAACCAAGCCACCCAATCGATGTCATTGGCGACCCCGCTCGGTGGCACCCCGCCGACCAGGATGTCGGGCGGCGTCCTCCTCCAGGGCATCAAGATCCAGCTCATGTGGCCTTGCAAGGATGGCTACGCCTCGGTCACGCTCTTGTTCGGCCTGGCCTTCGCCCGGTTCGCCCAGAACCTGATGGATTGGGTGTGTGAGGAGGGCTTCTGCGACGAAGCAACCCGCGACAAGGACTGGGTCAATTATACCCAGCTCCTTCTCGACGGAACGGAATCGGAGGAAGAGTACGAGCGGGTCAAGGCCGTCCTCGGTGAGTTCTTCGCCACCAAGACCAAGGCGGAGCTCCTGGCCAATGCCATGAGCCGCCGCCTGCTCATCACCCCCATCACCACCACCGAAGATGTCGCCTCCAGCGAGCAGCTTGCCTTTCGTGACTACTGGGAAGATGTCGAGCAGCCCGATGTTGGCACAGTGCGCTACCCGGGAGCGTTCGCTCGCTTCGCCAAGAGCCCGCTCAACGAGCTCGGCCCCCCTCCCACCTTGGGCCAGCACACGCTCGAGGTTCTGAACGAGAAGCCGCGGCTGCCATCAGTAGCGGTGGCTGAGCCGAACCCGTCGACCGAACCCCCGCTGGCCGGAATCAAGATCGTGGACCTGATGTGGGCCATGGCCGGCCCCGCCGCATCTCGGGTACTGGCCGACTATGGGGCCGACGTCATCAGGATCGAGTCCGAGAACAAGATCGATGCCGTCCGCACCCTCCAACCGTTCCCCGACGACGTCGCCGACCCCGAGCTGTCAGGCATCTACAACAATATGAATGCCGGCAAGCGGGGGCTGGCCCTCGACATGTCGAAGCCCGAGGCCATCGACGTGATCTGGGACCTCATCGACTGGGCCGACGTCGTCCTCGAGTCGTTCTCGCCCCGGGCCATGGCCGGTTGGGGTCTCGGCTACGACGCCATCAAGGCCCGCCGGCCCGACATCATCATGGCCTCCAGCTGTCTCATGGGGCAGAGCGGTCCTGTTTCCTCCCTGGCCGGTTTCGGCACCATGGCCGCCGCCATCTCCGGCTTCTTCTATCCCGTCGGTTGGCCCGATCGGGCCCCCACCGGCCCCTACTCGGCCTATACCGACTACATCTCACCCCGTTGGCTGGTGGCCGCCATCATGGGGGCCTTGGAACATCGGCGGGCAACAGGGGAAGGCCAATATATCGACCTGTCTCAGGCCGAGGCCGCCCTTCACATGATGACGCCGGCCTTGTTGGAGCGGACCGTCAACGGTAGGACATGGGAGCGGGCCGGCAACCGAGATCTCGACATGGCTCCCCAGGGCGCCTACGCCACGAAGGGTGACGACCGCTGGATCGCCATTGCCTGTGTCGACGACGCGGCCTGGTCGATCCTGGCCAACGAGTTGGGGGCCACTGATCTGACCGACCTCTCCCTCGCTGAGCGTCGGGCTCGTCACGATGAGCTTGATGAGCGGATCGAAGCCCGGACCCGAGAGCTGGACGGCGATGAGCTGATGGTCCGCCTCCAAGGCCTTGGTGTTGCGGCCCACATCATCCAGAACTCGCCGGAACTGGTGGCCGACCCCCAGCTGACCCATCGGGGTCACTTCGTGACCGTCGAACACGGCAAGGCCGACAGCTTCGTCGTCGATGGCAGTCGCTTCCGGTTGTCGCGCACCCCGGCCGTCATCACCCACGGCGGGCCATGCTTCGGGGAACATACCTTCGAGATCCTGACCGACATCCTCGGCTACGACGGCGACCGCATCGCCGACCTGGCCGTAGCTGAGCTCCTCGAATAGGGGTGAGCCTCGGCTAATCGACCCCACCGGATCGGTAGCAGTAGGCTGGCGGGCCTGCGAATGTCGAGGGGTACCGACACTGGTCAGGTCACTGAAGTGAGCCGAGGCCATCATCGTCCCGGAGTGTTCCGAGGCTGGTATGTGATCGGGGCCGGGTTCCTCGTACTGTTCGTCGTCTACGCACTCCAGTTCAGTTACGGCGAGTTCCGCCTGGCGGCGACAGAAGAGGAGGGATGGTCCCAGACCTCACTCTCTCTCATCTTCGCCATCTACATCGGTGCGTACAGCGTCCTCTCAGCCGTGTCGGGGTGGGCCACCGACCGGTTCGGGCCCCGGGTGACGGTTGCCTGCGGCTCGGTTCTGCTGTGCTCGGGCTACGTCCTGTGGGCGGGAGCCCAGTCCTTGTGGGCCGTAGCCCTCGCTCTGGCCGTGATTGCTCCCTTGGGCATGAGCTGCTCCTGGGTCCCGGTCAACGCCACCGCCGTTCGCTGGTTCGTGCGGCGACGAGGAATTGCCAGCGCCATCGTCACCACCGGAGGATCGGTCGGCAATATCGCCGGCCCGCCCATCGCCGCCACGCTGATTGCCGCCCACGGGTGGCGAACCGCCCTGGCCTCCATGGCTACCGTCGGATTGGTCCTACTTCTCGTGGCGGCCGCTGCCTTGGCTCGCGATCCAGAATCGGTCGGTCTCCATCCAGACGGTGACGATGCCCCTCAGCAGACCTCGATCACCGAAGCATCAGTCACACCGGCCCAGGCGGTTCGCTCATCGACCTACTGGATCTTGTGGGCCATGTATTCACTGACCTTCCTGGTGGTCTTCGTACCCTTCGTCCATGGTTCGGCCTACGCCGTCGATATTGGGATCTCCAAGATCACGGCCGCCACCGTCATCAGCTCCATCGGTGTCGGTGGCCTCATCGGCCGGCTCCTGGTCGGCACCATCTCCGATCGCATCGACCGTCGCCGAGCCGTCGTGTATTCCCTGGCCCTGGAGACGCTGGCCTTCCTCGGCTTGGCCGCTGCCAACGGCCTGACCTTGCTCTACCTGTCAGCCCTCGCCTTCGGTCTCAGCTATGGGGGAGCAGTGGCCGTGTTCCCAGCCCTGGTTGGTGACTACTTCGGTCGGGCCCACGCCGGCAGCATCGTCGGTCGCATGTTCGCCTCGGCCGGAGCGACGGCGGCCGTCGGCCCCTATGTGGCCGCTCTCATCTTCGACGCAACCGGCAGCTATCGCATGGCCTTTGTCGTATCGGCCGGTCTGAACGGGCTTGCCTTCCTTCTCGCCACCCGCCTCCCCCCGGTCGATGTCTTGCGCCGTAAGCCTGCCGCCCAACGAGTAGGGGAGCCAGCAGTGGAGATCGCCGATGGATAGTGACCGCCCCATCCGATGGGTCGACGGGAATGGGGGAGAGGGGGTCGGTCGCCTCGTCGACTGGGAAGAGCTGTCGGCTCTTTACCGGGTGGCACCCCTGGGCGACAAGCCTCCCGAGCAGTTGGAGATCGTGTTCACCAACTCGATGTTCTCCACCTTCGCCTATGTCGACGATCGGCTCGTTGGTGTCGGCCGGGCCATGGCTGACGGGGCCGACTGTGCATACCTGGCTGACGTCGCTGTCCACCCCGATCTCCAGGGCGAGGGTGTGGGGGCGGCCATCATCGAGCGCCTGGTCTTAGTCGCCGACGGGCACAAGAAGATCATCCTCTACGCCAAACCCGGCACCGAGGTCTTCTATCAGCGGCTCGGCTTCCTCCCAATGAACACGGCCATGGCCATCTGGCATGATCCCGACCTCGGCGTCGAGTCTGGGGTCCTTCGCCCTCCAGAGGGTGACGGTGACCCCGACCTCGCGCCCTAGCCCGTTCGGCGGGAGGCCACCACCGGCGCGGTTGCTGACGCTAGGTGCTAGTTGGGCTCACCCTCGGCGACGGCCACCCCTTCCGCAACCAGATCGTCGATGTGGGCTGGTTGGTAGCCGAGGTCGCCCAAGACCTCCCGGGTGTGTTGACCGAGACGAGGGGCGTGACGGTGCAGACCCATCGGAGTCTCAGACAGTCGAGGGCCGTCTCGGATATAGCGGTATGGCCCTTCACTTGGATGGTGGCGAATGTCGATCATGCCGACGGCGTCGAGGTGGGGGTCGTCGATGGCATCGGTTGGATTCAACACCACCGAACACGGGATCGACTTCTCTTCGCACAAAGCCAGCCACTCCGCCGTTGTCTTGGTTGCCGCCGCGTCCGAAACCATGCCGTAGGCCTCATCGACATTGGCGATGCGGGCGTTGTGGTCGGCGAAACGCGGGTCGTCGATCAGTTCTGGTTGGCCGATAATGGTGAAGAACTCACGCCAATGGCTGTCGTTGTAGGGGAGGATGGCGATCCAGCCGTCGGCGCTGGCGAAGGGGCGGCGATTGGGGCTGAAAAGGCGGGTGTAGCCGAAGGTGCCCATGGGTGGTTCGAAGCCGTGGCCTCGTTGGTGTTCGACCAGGTTGAAGGCGACCATGGTCTCCAACATCGGGACCTCGATCTCTTGGCCCTGACCGGTTCGGACCTTGTGGACCAGGGCAGCCAACACTGCCTGGGCGATCGTCATCCCACAGACCTTGTCGGCCATGATGGCCGGCACGTAGCCCGGTTCCTGGCTCGGCTGAGCTTGACCAACGATCCATGCCAGTCCCGATCCGGCCTGGATGGCGTCGTCGTAGGCTGCCTTGTCGCCGTAGGGGCCATCCGAGCCGTAGCCATTGCCGACGCAAACGATCAGCTCGGGATGACGGTCTCGCAACTCGGTCGGATCGAGCCCTAGGCGGCCGAGGGCGGCCCGGCGCATATTGGTCACCACCACATCAGCCGTGGCAATGATGGCCAGCGCAGCATCACGACCCCGAGGATCCTTCAGGTCGAGGGCAACGCTTCGCTTGTTGCGCTGAATAGTGAGATTGAGACCGCTCATCCCCGGGTTGCGGGACGGGATGCCGTGCCGGGTGGAGTCCCCGGTGAGGGACTCGATGCGTACCACGTCGGCCCCATAGTCACCTAGGATCCTGGCTCCGTAGGGGCCCATGAGTATGGTCGCCAACTCGACGACGCGGATCCCGTCGAGCGCTCCTGGTGGCAGATCGGGGCGGTTGGAGGGGACAGACATGGTGGGACAGCTCCAGGAGTGGCGTAGAGGTCGACAGTGATGCTGGTGAAAGATGACCAAGAATTGCTAGGGGCGGTAGGTGAATGATTCCTGACCTGGCTGGCGGGCATCAGCCACCAGGTTTGCCCAGTTGCACAACAGGGGTCGGGTCTCGCGGGGATCGATGATGTCGTCGATAGCGAAGGTCTCGGCTGACAGGAATGGGCTCGACATCTGGTCCAGGCGTTGGCGGATCTCGGCCACCCGGGCTGTCACTGCTTCCTCGTCGAGCTCAGCCAGCTCAGCCTTGTAGGCCACCTCGATCCCGCCCTGGACGGGCAGGCTGCCCCATCGACCCGATGGCCACGACCAGCGGAAATGGGTCGAGCCCGGCTTGCGGTTGGCCGCTCCGGCCACCCCGAAGGCCTTGCGGATCACGATCGAGGCAAACGGAGTCTTGTGTTGGGCCAGGGCCACCAGGGCCCGAGATCCATGACGGATAGTGGCGTCGTCCTCGGCCTGCTTGCCAATCAAGAAGCCGGGGCAGTCCTCCAGATGAACGGTGGGGAGATGGAAGGTGGAAGCCAGGTCCAGCAGGCGAATGAGCTTCTGAGAACCATCGGCTGTCCACGCCCCACCATAGATCTTGGGGTCCTCGGTGAAGATGGCAACGGGCCAACCGTCGAGTCGAGCCAGACCTCCGACAACGGATCGCCCCCAGCTCCGACCGATCTCGAAGAATGAGGACTCACCGTCGGGATTGCGATCGACGACATGGTCGAGGATCTTGCGAACGTCGTAGATTTGGCGCTCATTGCGGGGGATGATCGACGCCAACTCGTCGTCTCGGCGGCTCGGATCATCGCAAGGTTCGATTCGGGCCGGCAGCTCGTGCACATTGCGGGGCAGGTATGACAGGAATCGTTTGGCCATGGCGAAAGCCTCGGCCTCGGAGCTGGCGGCATCATCGATGGCGCCGTTGGAGGTGTGGACCCGAGCGTGGCCGAGGTCTTCCTTGGTTACCGCTGGTTGGCCGGCCTGCTCGACCAGGGCCGGGCCCGCGATCATCATCTGAGCCGTCTCTTCGACGATGACCGAGTAGTGGCTCATGGCCACCCGGGCGGCCCCGATCCCGGCTACTGACCCCAACGCCAGCGAGACCGAGGGAGCGGTGGCCAGATGAGCGCCGATGACATCCATGCCCTTGGCTTGAGGGATGAGGGGGCGGCGGGCCTTCTCCATCGACTTGACTGAGCCCCCACCCCCCATCCCGTCAACCAGGCGAATGTGAGGCAGGGCCAACTCGAGGGCGATGTCCTCGCTGAATGCCCGCTTGGCTCCAATGCTCAGCTCCGAGGATCCGCCCCGCACCGTGAAGTCATCACCGGAGAGAACGACAGGCCGACCATCGACGTTGGCCACCCCGACCAGGAAGTTGGCCGGAGTGAACGAGATGAGCTTGCCGTCGTCGTCATAATCGGCCAGACCAGCGGTCCCCCCGACTTCCTCGAACGACCCTGGATCGGCGAAGGCATCGAAACGTTCCCGGATGGTGAGCTTGCCGAACTCGTGCTGACGGCCGACCCGCTCGGCTCCCCCCATCTCAGCTGCCAGGCTCTTGCGGTAGGCCAGTTCGTCGATCTCGGCTTGCCAGACGTGTTCGGTCATGGCGAGAGCTTCCCAGAATCCTCAGCCCTACTCCACCTTGGGGCCTGGCGTTGGCTCAGTTGGCTTGCTGGCTCTGCTAGTTCTCGGTGCGAATCCGGACCGGTTGGCCGGCCTTGATGATGACAGGCAGGTTTGCTTCCGGCTCGGCCAAGCCTCGTAGATCCTCGATTGGGTCGACGTCACTGACCACGATGTCGGCGTAGGCCCCGATTCCGACCACCCCGATCTCACCTTCTAGCCCGCAGAGGCGAGCATTGGTCACATACATCGAGCGCAACACGTCGACCGCCGGTTCCAGTTCGGCTCGGATGGCCAGCTCCTGGTTCTGGCGAGATTGGGCCTCACCCAGTAGGTCGGTCCCGAGCCCCAGCTCGACGCCGGCCGCCTTGGCAATCTCGACTGAGCGCTGACCGGCGGCGAACACTCCCCGGTTCTTGGCCAGGTTCACCTCGGGTAGCCCGGCCTTGGCCCCAAGGTCCTCCATGGCCTGATAGGTAACGAGGGTCGGGACCATCGTGGTCCCCATGGCGGCCAAGTGCTCGGCGGTCGAAGCATCCAACAGGTTGCCGTGCTCGATACAACGGACCCCGTTGTTGACGGCCAAGCGGATGGCTTCGGGGATGTAGGCATGAGAAGTCACATAGGTGTGGCGATGGGTGGCCTCGGTGGTGATGGCCTCGATTTCCTCCGCGGTGTACTGGACGGCATCGAAGGGGTCGGCAGGGGAAGCCACCCCGCCGGAGCTCATGATCTTCAAGAAATCCGCCCCGTCACGCAGCTCGAAGCGGGCCGCCTTGCGGCAGGCATCGGGTCCGTCGGCGATCTGGGCGTTGCCATGGTGATCGGTGTGGATCTGGCAGCCGCATGTCGGTAGCTCGACCGAACCTCCGGCCCGGAAGTCGCCATGACCTCCAGTCTGGCTGATGACCCTACCGGCCCGGGCTATCCGGGGGCCTGGCACCATCCCATTCTCGATGGCGGCCACGAGACCACCGATGGCGCCACCCGTGTCGCGAACAGTGGTGAATCCACGGTTGAGGATGGCCTCGGCTGTCTGGGCCATCCCGATCGACAGCTCCGTCAACGACATGCGAACCAGGCGGGCGAAGTCCATGGTGGGGAAGGTGTGGTGGACATGGGCGTCGATCAAACCTGGCAGCACGAAACGGCCAGCGGCATCGATCTCCAGATCAGCGGTGCCTTTGTAGGGGCCCTCGATCAGATCGACGATCCGATCGCCTTCTGTCACCACTGTCCGCTCGCCGATTACCTCCCCGGCTTGGGGATCGAGCACATTGCCATTGCCAATCACGACGATCATCGACCAAGCCTAGATGACAACCCGCAATTGGCTCCGGCCTGGACCACATCGGCCCGGCGCTGGCACTGAAGGGAGCGGCGAGTCAGGATAGGACCCGATCCAAGGAGGACGGCCTGCCATGAGAGCAATGCTGACTACGGCCCACGGTGATCGATCGGTTCTGAAGCTCGATGAGCACTTCGCCGATCCCGAGCCCAAGGAGGGGGAGGTGGTGGTCGAGGTCAAAGCGGCCTCGTTGAACTACCACGACATCTTCACCCGACGGGGGATGCCCGGCATCCGGATCCAGCTTCCCATCATCGTCGGCTCGGACATCGCCGGCATCGTCAGCGAGGTTGGGGAAGGTGTCGACGAGTCGTGGCTCACCAAGCGGGTGCTCATCGACCCGGTCTTTCGCGATGGGAAGCGCTTTGGCATGATCGGTGAGACCGTTCACGGGGGCCGAGCCGAGCTGGTGGCGGTCCAGGCCAACCAGCTCCTGGAGCTTCCCGATGGAGTCAGCTTCGAACAGGCTGGAGCCCTCCCTCTGGCCTACGGGACAGCTTGGCGGATGATGGTGACCCAAGGCCAGGTCAAGGCGGGGGAGACGGTCCTAGTGCTCGGAGCCAGCGGTGGTGTCGGCGTCGGTTGTGTCGCCATCGCCAAGCTCTTCGGGGCCGACGTCATCGCCTGCGCCAGCAGCCAGTCGAAGATCGAGAGGTTGGGTGAGCTCGGGGCCGATCAGGTCGTCAACTATGCCGAGACCAACTTCCGGGAAGCGGTATGGGAGCTGGCCGGCAAGCCCCGCGTCAATGGCCAGGGCGGGGTCGATATGGCCATCAACTTCACCGGCGGCGACACCATGATCGACACCCAACGCTCGGTCAGAGCCGGGGGCCGGATCCTCACCTGCGGGGCAACCGCCGGCTACGACCTCCAGATTGACGCCCGCTACTGGTGGACCTTCGAGCAGCACATGATCGGGGCCAACGGGTGGACCGCGTCCGACCTCCATGAGCTTCTGACCCGTATCGACAGGGGCCAGCTCGATCCCGTCATCGACGAGGTCATGCCCCTCGAAGCAACAGCCGAAGCCGAGCGGATGCTCGAAGACAGGGAGGTCTTCGGCAAGATCGTGTTGCGGCCATGAACCTCCCTCCAGGGTCGGCGACCAACCTCGGCGATCTCCTACACCGTGGTGGCGGAGCCCACACCGTGCTGGTCGACGAGCGCCAACCCGACAGCCCGGTCGTGTTCAGCGCCGACGGCTTCGACGAGCAGATCCGAGCCTTCGCTCGCGGCTTGTGGGGGCGCGGTATCGGCCGGGGTCAGAGGATCGGATTCCTGGCCGAGAACCGGTGGGAGGCCCTGGTTGGCTATTTGGCCACGATGTACGCGGGAGCGGTGGCGGTTCCCATCAACTACAAGCTGCCGCCCTCGACCATCGACCACATCGTCAACGACGCCGGGATCGATCTCATGTTCTACGACCGCGACCGGGCCGCCCTGGTGTCGCCCACCATCGACTCGGTCAGCTTCGATGAGACCGGATCCGGTATTGGGAGCTTCGAGGCGTTCTGTGACCCGGGCCCAGCTGAGGCGTACCAGCCCGCGCCCGAGGACCTGGCCGAGATCCTCTACACCTCCGGCTCGACTGGACTACCGAAGGGGGTTCCCCTCACCCATGAGGGTCAGCTGTGGGCTCTGGAGAAATATCTGCAGCCAATCGAACCAGAGGGCGGGGCCACCGGCAGCAGCGTGATCGTGGCCCCCTTGTTCCACATGAACGCCATCATGTTCTCCTGCATGTGTCTGGTGAACCGGGTCACGATCGTGCTCCAACCCCGATTCGACGCTGCCACCTACATCGCAGCTGTAGCCCGTCACCGCTGCACCCTGCTGACCGGGGTGCCAACCATGTTCGCCATGGTCGCCGCCCTCGGCCGGGCCCAGATTCCTGACGATCTCTCATCGGTCACTACTCTCATGATTGGCTCCGCCCCCCTGTCCGATGCCCTCATCGAGCAGGTCTCGGACCTATTTCCTCAGGGTTCCATGAGCAATGGCTACGGGACGACGGAGGCGGGCCCAGCCATCTTCGGACCTCACCCCGAGGACAAACCGCGGCCGGCCCTCTCGATCGGATATCCCTTCGAGGACGTGGGCTGGCGCCTGGTCGACGGGCCAACACCCAACGAGGGAGCGCTCGAACTGAGGACGAGGGCCCTTACCAGCGGCTATCTCAACCGACCCGAAGCCAACCAGGAGCGTTTTGTCGACGGTTGGTACCGGACTGGTGACGTGATGCGCCGCGACGACGATGGCTTCTTCTACTTCGTGTCCAGGGTCGATGACATGTTCGTGTGCGGGGGTGAGAACATCTACCCCACCCAGGTCGAGGAACTGCTGAACAGCCACCCTCAGGTCCAGCAGTCATTGGTTGTCGGTGCTCCCGATGACCTCAAGGGCCATGTCCCAGTGGCCTTCGTCGTTGCCAGGCCCGCCTCGGAGCCGAGCGAGGAAGCGCTCAAAGCGTTTGTGATCGAGCGGGCCCCCGCCTACCTCCATCCTCGCCGGGTCGTCTTCCGCTCCTCCCTGCCGCTGGGAGGAACCCAGAAGATCGACCGGCGGATCCTGGAAGCCGAGGCAGCCGAGTTGATGATCGAAGCCGGTCGGGCTAAGGGCTCCTGAGCCGGCGGGCCGATCAGGGCAGCGGATGAGGATCTGGCTAGGCCGCAGCCGGTAGTTGGGACTCCACCAGTTCGACCCAGTAGCTGGACCCGGCAGCCAGGATCTCATCGTTGAAGTCATAGTTGGGGTGGTGGAGTGACTGGCCGCAGACCCCATCTCGGCCGTTGCCGATAGTGATGAAGCAGCCCGGCACCAGGTGCAGGTAGCGGGCGAAATCTTCCGAGGCGGTGACCAGACCACAGGTCCCATCCACCCCCTCGGGGCCAGCGACCGCCCCGGCCGCTCCAAGGGCAGCATCGACCTCAGGCCCGGTATTCACCAGGGGCACGAACTCATTGCGGTACTCGACGTGGCCGGAAGCTCCATGGGCTCCACAGATCCCGTCCACCAGGTCGCCCATTCGCTGCTCGATCCGATGCTGAACGTCGGTCGAAAAAGTCCGGCAATCACCCCTGATGATCACGTTCGACGGGACGATGTTGCGGGCTCCGTCGGTGATGAGCTCGGTGACCGACACCACCGCGGTGTCGGTGGCGGCGACCGAGCGGGAGACGATGGTCTGCAAGGCCTGGATGATCTCGGCCCCGATCACGATGGGGTCGACATGGTGCTGCGGCACGGAGGCGTGACCACCTCGACCCCTGATCGTGATCTCGAACAGGTCCTCAGAGCTCATCATTGGGCCAACTCGGGTGGCGAAGTGGCCGGCCGGGATCCCCGGCGTGTTGTGCAGCCCGTAGATAGCCGACAGGAGAAAGCGGTCGAGCAGACCATCGTCGATCATGGCTTGGGCTCCTCGTCCGTTCTCCTCATCGGGTTGGAACACGAACACCACGGTCCCGTCGAAGGATCCGTTGGTGCTCAGGTGCTTGGCTGCTCCCAACAACATTGAGGTGTGGCCATCATGGCCACAGCCGTGGAAGACCCCGTTGATCCGGGACTGGTGTTCGGAGTCACCATGCTCCTGGATGGGGAGGGCGTCCATGTCAGCCCGGAGCCCGATCATGGTCGACGACGTACCCCGGCGTAGTACCCCCACCACACCAGATCGGCCGATGCCCTCGTGGACCTCGTCGAGGCCGAAGGCCCTCAGCTGGTCGGCAACGGTAGCCGCGGTCGAGGTGACCTCGAAGGCGAGCTCGGGGTAGAGGTGGAGCTGGTGGCGCCACTGCTTCATCTCCGCCGCCAGATAGGTAGTCCGGTACTCCATCCCCGCAGGCTATGGGTTGGGCGATGGGGACCAGTCGTAGATGTGTTCGAGTGATCCACCCATGAGGGCGGAGCGCTCCCCGTCAGTCAGCTGATCGTGGAGGCGGAAGGCCTCCACTCCCTGCTCATAGTCGAGAAGCTCGACGGCCCGGGTCCAGTCGGTGCCCCAGAGGCAGCGGTCGATGCCGAAGGCGTCGAACAGCCGGTGAAGGGGGGCCCAGATGTCGGGATAGGGGAAGGGTTCATGAGACAGGGTGCAGGCCCCCGTGATCTTGATGACGATGTTTTCATGGTCGGCTAGGGCGACCACGGCGTCTAGCCCAGCGAAGGGGTCATCGGGGACGGGGGGCTCGAAGGGCTGTCGGAGGCCGAGATGGTCGACAACGAGCTGGGTCTCGGGGTGGCGCAAGGCCAGCTCGCCGACAAGGGAGACCCGACCCCGGCACAACACATTGACCGGAAAGCCATGGGCTGCACCCCGCTCCAATACCGATCCCAGGCCCGGATCGTCGGGATCGGCCGAGACATCGCCGACCATCATGATGCGGATACCGACCGCCCCTGGGGTCTCGGCCCAGGCATCGATCGTTTCGACGAGATCGTCGGCGTTGGGGTTCACTGGCTTGATGAGCCCGAACCGATCGGGGTGGGCCTGGTGGACCTCGCAGGCGTAGCTGGCGTCGAAGCGGTACATGGTCCAGGGGGAAACGAGTAGGGCCCCGTCGACCCCGACAGCATCCATGGCCGCCACCATGTCATCACCGGTGACCTCGGGAGGGCCGTGCAACACTCCGGCCCAGGGTCGCTCCGGGCGGTCGCGCTCATAGGTGTGGACTTGGGCGTCGATGATGGCCATCAGTTCAGCGAAGGGTGAGGCCTCCGTCGATGCGGATGACCTCACCGGTGATCTGTGAGGCCCGATCCGAGCAGAGGAAGGCAACGGCGTTGGCGATGTCGGATGGTTTCTGGTCTTCGCTCATCGGCATGATGTCCTTGATCATGGTGTCGTAGCTCACCTCGTCAGGCTGCATGGCCTCCCACAACCGGGTTCGGATGATGCCTGGGGCCACGGCGTTGACCCTGATATGCGCCGGGGCCAGGGCTCTGGCCATCGACATCGTCCAGTGGATCAGGGCCGCCTTGGCCGCCCCGTATGAATACAGGGCGGTTGGCCTCTGGCCTGCGATCGACGCCGTGTTGCAGATAGCGGCTCCCGCTTGGAGATCAGGGCCGATGACCCGGGTCACGACATGGGCCGAGGTGAAGTTCAGCTCGACCATGTCCCGGAAGGCGTCGACGGGGGCGAACGGGTCGAAGGCACTCGGGGGCTCCGTGGCCGCTTCACCCTCTCCATCGGCCGGTCTGATCTCGCCCAGGCGGCCACCCCCGGCGTTGTTGACCAGCACCATCGGGACCTCACCAACGGCGCCGTAGGCGGCCCTCACCGACTCCTCGTCGGTGACGTCGCACCCATGGACACTCACTCGTTCGTCCTGGTCTGCCATCGTCTCGGGGAACAGGTCGAACACGGCCACCCGGTCGACAACCCCCTGATCGAGCAAGGCGGAGACGATGGCCGCCCCGATACCTTGCGCCCCACCGGTCACGATTCCCAATCCAGCCATCAACGGACGCTACCTCCGCCCACCGTCGGCTTCGAATTGGTGCCGAATCGGGCTCAGGGTTGGGTTCAGGGTCGACGCTCGCCGTAGTCATCCCAAGGAGCATCACGCTCCCGAATGACCTGACGGAAGCCCTTCTCGGGGAAGGACTCGACCCACTGATATGCCTCTTCAGTGTGGCGGGTCACCCCGTCGAAGAAGGTACCGAGCACTTGCGAGGTGCGCAGGCCCATGTTCTCGAAGGCCTGGTTGATCAGGAGCTTGTTCAGGGCCAACTGGTTGGCCGGGATATTGGTGAAGCGCTTGGCCTCTTCCTCGACGGTCGCCGCTAGCTCATCGGGAGGGCACACGGTTGAGACCAAACCGATCCGGTGAGCGGTCTCGGCATCGATGGCACGTCCCGTCAACAGGAATTGCTTGGCGTGCTCCAGGCCGAGCCGGTACACCCACATCATGGTGGTCGGGGTACCGAAGATCCGACTCGGGGCGTAACCGATGTGAGCATCGGAGGCCATGTACAGCAGGTCGGCGCACAGCACCAGGTCGGTCGCACCTCCGATGGCCCATCCCTTGATCTCGGCCAGGACTGGCTTGGGACACTCCCAGATCTTCATGAAGCGGCGGACATTGTTCCCCATGAACTGATAGTCCCGCACCGGATCCCAGGCCCCGGCGCGGGGCTTGGGTCCCTTGGCCCCGTAGGGTCTCTTCCAATCAGCCGGATCGTCGGGCGAGAACCCGGTACCCGCTGTCAGGTCATAGCCCGCAGTGAAGCAGTCCCCAGCTCCGCGCAAGATGATGGCAGCGACCTCCTCTGACCTGGTGGCGGCATCGATCCCATCGGCCACCCCCTGGATCACGGCATCGTTCAGGGTGTTCTTCTTCTCTGGCCGGTTGAGGGTGATGATTGCGATGCCATCGCGCTCTTCGTAGATGACGACAGATTCGCTCATGATCGTGTGGGCTGATCGTCGCTAGCACGGGCGGCCGGATCGACACCACCGATGGTCGTCCCAGACGCGGTGGTGCGGGGAGTGGTCTTGATAGTCGTCAAGTGGTTCGCCATGGGCTCAGTATCGCAGCCAGCGGGAATCGAGTATGAAACGAGGGTCAGGCATTCACTGGGCGGGTCCGGGCCAGCAGCAGATCCAAGAGATTGATGAGGACCTCCTTGACTGACTCTTTCTCCCTGGCATCGAAACGAACGAGAGGAGTGGCCGAATCGAGATCGAGAGCGGCGCGGACCTGGTCGAGCCGGTGGACGGGGCCGTCTTCGAACTGGTTGACGGCCACCACGAACGGGATGGCTTTGGTCTCGTAGTAGTCGATTGACTCGTGGCAGGCCTCGAGCCGTCTGGTGTCGGTCAGGATGAGGGCTCCAAGGGCACCCCTGACGAGATCATCCCACATGAATCCGAACCGTTCCTGACCTGGGGTACCGAACAGGTAGAGGCGCAGGGTCTCGCTGATGGTGACCCGACCGAAATCGAGGGCTACGGTCGTGCTCGTCTTCTTGCGCAGCAGCTCGCGGTCGTCGACGCCAACACTCGCCGTCGTCATGTTTGCCTCTGTTCGGAGGGGCGTGATCTCCGAGATAGTGCTCACCAGGGTCGTCTTGCCGACCCCGAAGCCTCCCGAGATCACGATCTTGGCCGAGATCGGTGACGGCAGAGGCAACGGCTGGGCGCTCACAGCGACCAGATCCCTTTGATCAGTTCCTCGATGAAGGCGCAGTCGAGCGGATCTGAGTCCCGGTGGCGGCGGAGGATTCCATCGGCTGTCATATCCGAAACCAACACCCGGGCAACGCCGAGTGGAAGATTGAGCTGGCCTGCCAACTCAGCGATCGACGGGGCGAGGTCATCGTGGGCCGAACGGGTGCGGCCACCCGTGACGATGTAGGGGTGAAGGAGGCTGGGGGTGACTCACCCGACGGATCCTCATCGTTCATCGCCCGCCTTCACGGCCCGAAAGGGGGGTCAGGGCATTCTTCAGGGTGTCGACGAGGTCGGGGGTCAGCACCTCGCCGACGAGCTGGACCAACAATGTCAACTCGAAACCGAGGGCTCCGATGTCACAGTCGAGCTCGGCCAGCGTTGCGATCGTCGAGCCATTGGAGACCGATACTACGAATAGGAACCCACCGCTCATTTCTACGATGACCTGGTGAACCCGATCGAACTCGAAGAGCGAGGCTGCTCCTTGGGTGAGGCTCGTCAGGCCGGAGATGACGGCAGCCAACTGCTCGACACCGTCGGTGTCCGAGCCGGGGGAGGTGGCGAGCAGGAAGCCGTCGGAGCTGACAGCAATGGTTTGCTTGACCCCATCGGTGGTTGCGGTGAAATCACTCAGCAACCAGGTGAGCTTGTCGGTCCCCGCTTTTCGGTGGCCATTCGTCATTGGCGACATGAGCTAGTCCTCCTCGACCTCGGTGTCGGCCCCTGCCACCGAATCGTCGAGATGGGGCCGGAAGGGGAGCACTCCTTCTGGTTCGTCCTCGTCACAACCTACTTCGGAGCTGATGCAGCTTGCCGCTTTGGCTGCCGCCACTCCCTCGCTGTAGCGACTCAATCGATCGCGGACTTCGGCGGCCCGAGTCTCACCCTGGGCCGTCTCCGGCGGTTGGGTCTCGATGAGTGCCAGGTGGCTGGACGGCTCGCTCGGCCCGGAGGCATCGAGTGGCAGTGACTCCAGCTCTGCTGTCGTGAGGCGTTTCGATCGACGAGCGCGATGTGGAGGGATGGGGAGTCCATCGGTCTCGTCGCTGGCCGCTGGTCCACGGACGATGTCGGCTACCCAGGTCATTGATTGCTCTTCGTCGTCGAGCGTTGCCACTCCAGCCTCGACTGCAGCTTCAATCTCAGCCTCGACGTTGATGCCATCTCCCTCATCGTCGCCCTCGCCCTCGCCCTCGCCCTCGCCCTCGCCCTCAGCTCTGGCGTCAGCGTCCAGCTCTCCCTTTGGAGAAGTCTCGGCCTCTGGTTCGGACTCGGCTTCCAGCTCTGGCTCGGCGATGGCTTCCGGGTCGGGCTCGGGCTCTGGCTCTGCGGCTGCTTCTGGCTCGGCGTCGGCTTCCGGGTCGGGCTCGGCCTCTGGCTCTGCGGCTGCTTCTGGTTCGGCGTCGGCTCCCGGTTCGGTTGCGGTATCTGGTTCTGGCTCGGACTCGGGCTCGGCTTTCAGTTCTGGCTCGGCTCCCGGTTCGACGTTGGCTTTCGGGTCGGACTCGGCTTCCAGTTCTGGCTCGGCCTCTACTTCTGGTTCGGTTGCGGTGTCCGAGGACTCGGACTCAGTTTCCAGTTCTGG
>JAAETV010000550.1 GCA_024227975.1 Actinomycetes bacterium | reverse complement strand
CCTCGTGACCTGGAGGCTGCCGCTCCGGCGATCGCCTCGAATTGCTGCACCCGCTTCCTCATGCTCAACGATGGGGTCTCGGTGTGGACACTTGCAACCTCGACCGTCGCACCTCCGAGCGTTGTCGATGCCCACAAGGCGATCCTCGGTTGGCCTTGAACCGAGGCGCGATGGGGTAGTGGAACGACCTCGACATTGCTCAACGGTCGACGAGAAAGGACTGCGTTGCCGAATTCTCGCCCCGTCTTGTAGTGGACGGCTGCTGGCTCATAAATGTGGTGGTACCCCAGTGCGTTGGCGATCTGTTGGCTCCCGGCGCGATCCATCTCTTGTAGGAAGATGATTGATGCTGATCTCAGCTCCCTCAACTCCTCTAGCGCGATGATGGCGTTGAGGACATCGATTCCGAGCTGGATGTTCCAGCTCACAACTAAAAGTGGACCGGTAGCACTCAATGAGCTTCCATGATGATCAAGAAGCGCGTGAATATCTTCGCAGATGGACGACTCAATATCTATAGTAGGGTAGGGGGCACAAACGCAACGGCCACACCGACTTGGCGCCGAGGTTGTCCATGCCGACAACCTACGGGGTAGGTGGTCTGCTGCCTAGCTCTGCTAGTGCAGCATTCCCAGGTTCACCCGGGTGAATGGGCTGGTAGGGGCTTGGCGGCTACGATCCATGCTGTTACCGTCACGACCGTGGGAAGCCACAATCTCGTCCTTGGACACCCTGAGCAGAGAATGTGCTCCCTCTACTGACCTGGAAGGTGGTTGGAACAAATGATTAAGGATTTTCTTGCAGGGCTGACGGGGTTGGCGTTCGTCGGTCTCGTACTGCTCATAACAACCTTTCCCGCCACATGGCTACTGATGCTATTCCTCGGCAATGTGGGTGTTGGGCTTGGCTATTGGGGAACGCTACCACTCGGCATATTGGTGAGTTCACTCATCGGCGGCTCAACGAGTGGCGTGTTCGTGAGAGTTTGATACCTGCCGAATCCACTATCCGAGCGCGAATCCGATGGCCTCCCTGTGACACGGCCTGCATCGCTACTGACGAGCCGGTGGGATGGACCGAGAGTTGCTGATGGTGGGCCCGCCATCAGACGCTGAGGTCCGAGTCGAGCGAATACGCGGCCTGGTCGGAGTGGTAGTGATCGTGTTCGCAGTGCTGCTCGTACTGCCTCATCTCGATTTGAGGGATTCCCAGCCTCAGAGAGTCACCTCGAGCAAGCCGTTGTCGACCCCGTCAGAAGACGTCAGCTCGGTGAGAGCGCCGTCGGACGGGTCTGGTGCTCCTGGAGCTGTCGCCCCACGGCTGATCCAGGTGAACCATGAGTTCGCCGTCTCCATCCCGAGCATCGAAGGGGCCCAGGTAGTGGTGAACGCGGTAGCGGGTCCGTGCTCCCCCCAGTCGATTGATCCCCCGACCTTCGTGGCCAAGGTAACGGGCACGTGCGAGTTGCGGGCTCGAAGCATGCGACTGAACGGCGAGGCCGGTAGCTTCGACCAGACCCTTTTCGTGCTGGTAGCAAGGTCGAAGGGGGTAATGACCGTCGCCACCGAAGCGATGTTCGGCGTGGAGTTCGCGGTGGCTGAGGTAGAGGCCGGCGGCCTGGCGACAGCCGACGTGCTCGCCGGCACCTGCGTCCCGACTGCCTCGTCTCCTCTCCACTTCATCGCCCTCGGTCGGTACTGCACATTCAGTGTCGAACAGCAACAAGACGCCAATACCGTCCGCCGACACATCGAGGTGACGGTGGCGATCCTCGCCGCCATGCCGCTTTGATCAACGGCGAGGGCTCGCCAGGGGGTAGGGAGCGGGCGATAGGCCGGTTGTTCACCCGGGTGATGGCCCGGCACCCTCTTTCGACCCAAGCAGCGTCAAACTAGCGTCGTGCCATGACCATGTCACACTCGTCAGCTCTCTCGAGCGGGAATCCCGCCTTCAATAGTGAGAGCGTGGCCGAGTACCTGGCCCCGAGCCAGCCGGCAACGGCGACGATGACCGCTGGGGGGACGGCGTTCAAGACCCTGATTCTGCTTGCATTGGTGGTTGTTGGCGGCACTTGGGGCTGGGCGTCGGCCACGGAGCCAGTAGCCGTCGACATAGGGTCCGGGACCGGGAACACCACGGTCACCATCCCCGGCGGGTTCTGGTTGGTGTCGATCGGGGCCCTGCTGGTCGGCTTCTTCGTGTCGATGCACCCTAGAAGGGCAGCGATTGGTGGCTCGGTCTACGCCCTATTGGAGGGCTACGTGCTCGGCGCCATCTCGGCTGCGTACGACGCCCAGACCGAGGGGATCGTGGGGGCCGCAGTTTTGGCCACCGGATGTGTGTTCACTGTCGCCCTCGTGCTGTACGCCACTCGTATCGTCCGCCCGTCACAGCGAATGGCCTTCGGTGTCACCGCTGCTCTCGGTGGGCTTGTCTTGCTGTACCTATTTGTTGGCGTGCTCTCGATCTTCAATTGGGGCTGGCTCTACAGCGACCAGTTCCAGGCCATCGGTGCCGTGGTCAGTGGGTTGGCGGTGATCCTGGCCGCCCTCAGCCTGACGCTGGACTTCGCTCGGATCGAGCGAGGTGTGGCCACCGGTGCACCGAAATTCATGGAGTGGTACTCGGCCTACGGTCTGATGGTGACACTCGTCTGGCTCTACTTGGAGATGCTGCGGCTGCTCGCCTGGGTCTTTCGAGCTCGCGGCTGAGAACGATGGGCGCCGGTGCGCTCCTTTCTCTTCCGCCCCGAGGTGCACAGGAGTTCACCCGGGTGAAGACGATCCCAAGCATTGCCAGGAGTCGGTCGCTTGGCCACGATTTGCTTATGCACCGAAACAGCACTGGTTCAGGGATGCGATCGTCAGCGTCACAACGGTTTTCAGGGCGATTCCGCATGGGAGCATTGACGGTCATTTTGTCGGCCTTCGCGGTCACTGGTTGCTACCAAGACGATGAGGACTTCTCCGACCTCACTCCCGAGAATCAGGGCCAGCAGTCGGATCTGCCAAACCGGGCGCCTCTATGACGATAATACTGTGGTCGGTGGCCACCGTGATGGGCCGCGACCATGGCGTCTGACCCGGCTCATTCCCTCACCCGCGAACGCCTTCGTACACCGCGAGTGGCCGCCTACGCCGGCATCATCTTCGCCCTCCTCACCGGGACGAGCATGGCACTCGTTCAGCTCTCCATCCCTTTCAGCGAGCCCTACGAGTCAGATTGGTTGGTCGAGCGACCGGTTCAGGTCTCACTGGCCGTCGCTCTGGTGCCATTCGCCGGGATCGCCTTCTTGTGGTTCATGGGTGTGATTCGTGATCAACTCGGAGCGCTCGAAGACCAGTTCTTCTCGACCCTGTTCCTTGGCAGTGGCTTACTGTTCCTCAGCAGTCTCTTCGTCTGGGCGGCAGTCCTCGGGGCAGTCCTTGCCAGCCATGAGGCCGCTCCAGCTACATGGGCCGGCTCCGGAGGGTTCATCTTCGCCATGTCGATGGTCAAGGTCATTGGTGGCGTCATCATCCTGCGGATGGCGGGCGTCTTCATGTTCTCGTCGGGCACGATCTGGTTGCGAACCGAGGCCATGCCCCGCTGGCTGGTCTGGTTCACCTATGCCGTCTCGCTAACACTGGTGATCGGCGGACCATCGGTCCGGGCGTTCCGGCTGAGCTTCCCGATCTGGGTCCTGGTGGTGAGCATCCTGGTCCTCCGGGTCCAGGGTCAACTGGCTCACGAAGATGGGACCGACTCTGGAGGCACCTACTCACCGGAGTCGGATTGACCGGCGAAGGGTAGAGATTCGGGAGGCGGCCGTCGATCGAGGGCGATGAGGGGAGAGGCCCATTGGGTTGTCGGATCGATGTCGATCAGCAAGGCCTTGGCCAACAGCGTCAATGGAACAGCGAGTAGAGCCCCGAGTGGGCCCAGTACCCATCCCCAGAAGAGCAGCGACACGAAGGTCAACGTCACTGAGAGGCCAACTGCATCCCCGACGAACTTCGGCTGAATGACGGACTGGATGATCACGTTCAGGGTGCTATAGATAATGATCACCCACAGGGCAAGCGACCAGCCACCTTCGAGGAAGGCCAGCAGGGTCGGAGGAACGAGGCCGATCACGAATCCGATGTTCGGGATGTAGTTGGTGATGAGCGACAACAATCCCCACACGAGGGCTAGTGGAATCCCAAGGGCAAACAGGGCCACGGTGTCGAAGATGGCGACGATGAGACCGAAGATTGACGAGACGACGAAATAGGAACGGGTGGTGGAGGCGAAGTTCCCAAGACCCTCAGCTATGGCAGGTCGTTCGGTGGCCACATGGCGCAGGTTCTCAGAGAACTTGCCAGCGTCGAGCACGACGAACACCAGCGTCAGCACGAGCACGCCAAGGGCACTGAATACCCCCAGGATCCCAGAGAGGGCCGCTGTCAATTGGCCCGCTACGGAGGCCAGGTCGATGGAGTCCACCGCATTCTCCAGATCACCACCGCTGGCTCCCAGCTCGGTTGCCAGGTCGGCGATGTCCTCCTGAGCCTGCTGGAGCTGACCCGAGTACTCATCGCTCGTCACCAGCCCGGCGAGCTCTGAGGCACTCCAGATCAACGCTCCAAGTACGGCGGCCAGGACACCAAAGGCGGCCAGGGACAATGCCACAGTGGCAGCCCAACCTGGTGCTCCCCGCCGGGTCAGCACATCTCGAATCGGATACACGCAGACCACCACCACGAAAGCCAGGAATACCGGGCCCACCGTGCCGGAGAAGGCACGGATGCCAGCGACGACGATGATGCCGGCCGCCAGAGTCAGCAAGACGTTCAGGCCCCGGGGCATCGGTGGAGTCATTTCCTCGACATTCGTGTCCGACATGAATCACTCCGGTGTTTCGACCTACCGGGTCATCCTGGCATGACTAGGATGACCCAAGGAGAATCCCCGGGCTGTTCACCCGGGTGATCATCCATGATTGTGGATCCCAGTCCTCTGCGGAGGCCTACGTTGAGCCAGATGGGACGTCGTTCTGACGTCCGGGTCCAGGAGCCGGAGCATGACCAGCGTGCGCACTTTGATCGCCAAACTGCGAGCGAGCATGAAGCTGTCGAGGCTCGGTGTTGACAAGGCGACGGTGCGAGCCGACGCCAAAGCGGCGGTCGTGCTCGGTGTCGAGAGCGTGCCCGATGGGCTCGCCAGCGGGTTGCTGGCCGGCATCAATCCGGTGGCCGGGCTCTATGCCTACATGTTCGGGGTCACCTCGGCCGCCTTTGCCACCAGCACCACGTTCATGGCCGTCCAGGGAACGGGAGCCATGGCCATCATCGTGGCCGACGTCGACATCGATTCGTTCGATGATCCAACTGGTGCACTGGTCACGCTTTCCCTACTGACCGGGGTTGTTATGGTGGCTGCGGGCCTGGCGGGAGCTGGGGCGGTCTTGCGATTCGTTCCCAACGCGGTGATGGCGGGCTTCATCAGCGCCGTTGGGATCAACATCGTGCTGGGCCAGCTCGGCGACTTCACCGCCTATGACTCAGAGGCGGCCAATCGTCTGGGTCGGGCCTTCGATGTCGTGTTCCACTTCTGGCGCGTCGACGTCCCGACCGTGGTCGTCGGGACGGTAACCATCATCTTGATCTTGACCCTGCGGCGCACCCGCCTCGGCGCCATGGGCCTGGTTGTCGCCATCGTCACGGGATCGGTGCTGGCGGCGATCTTCAACGGCCTGGATCAGGACATCAGCCTCGTTGGCGATGTGGCCGACGTGCCGAACCGGTTGCCGGCGCCCACAATGCCTCGGCTG
>JAAETV010000549.1 GCA_024227975.1 Actinomycetes bacterium | reverse complement strand
CCGGCTGATCGCTCGACAATGGTCGACTGGTTCATCGGACGAACCGACCGGCCAGCAGGTGCTACGAACCATGCAGGCCACGTGGTACTCCAGGGACTCCGAGGGCGCCGTCGCCCGGAGAGATCAACCCTTGCAGTACCGTGGCCCCTGCAAGGGTTTCGGCCACCCCCGGACTGCCTTGTCGGGTTGAATGGCCGCTGCCGACAGAGAAACCGCTCGGCGGCAACGGATACGTGTCGAGGCCGGAAGGGCGCTCGGTGGGATCGGGCTAGTGGGACTGGAGACGATAGGCTCAGCTCGTGGTGAGTCCCGACCCGACAACCCTGGCTGCCCTTGTCGACGATCTGGCTGATGCCGTCGTGATCGCCGATCCCGGCGGGGTGATCGTCTACTGGAACTGCGCCGCCGAGCGCCTCTTCGGCTGGTCACGAGACGAAGCTCTCGGTCAGACCCTCGACCTGATCATTCCTGAACGACACCGCAAGGCCCACGGAGACGGCTACGCCAAGGTCATGGCCACAGGAGAGACCCGCTATGCCAGCGACCTGCTCCAGGTCCCCTGCCTCCATGCTGACGGTGAACGTCGCTCGATCGCCTTCACCGTCACCCTATTGACCGACAGCAATGACAACGTGATCGGTATTGCCGCTGTGGTGCGAGACGAGACCGAGCGCCGGGCCGAGGAACGAGCCTTGCGCCAACAGCTCGAGGCCATGACCGAAGCCGGTACCTCCTGAACCACCCCGGGCTCTGGTGAGCGGCGACGGCCTCGACAGGACTGATGCCGATCGGCTACATCTCCACCATGGCCTTTGTCGAAGAAGTGGAACAAGACGGGCTCCGCCTCCGGGAGCTGACCCTCGACGGGGGTACTCGGGAGGTAACGGGCGTCCTCTGGCAACAGCCAAACAACGAGCCCGATGCCCCTCTGGTCTGTTTCGGTCATGGGGCTTCGGGTGACCGCTTCCAAGAACCCATCCCTTGGCTGGTTGAGCGTCTCGTCGGACGTCACGGGTTCATAGCCCTCTCGATTGACGGTCCGGTCCATGGTCGGCGCGTCGTGGGCGCTGGAGGCCGTGACGAGTTCTGGCCCGAGTGGAAGCGTCGGGGAACGGTCGATGACATGAACGCCGACTGGAAGCTGGCTCTCGACTTCATCCAGGCCCAGGCCGATGTCGGCTCCGGCCCTGTCGGCTACTGGGGCCTGTCGATGGGCACCATCTATGGCGCCCCCTTCGTAGCTGCCGACGACCGGGTCGTCGCTGCTGTCTTCGGGTTGATGGGGATCACGGGCCCGGATCACTATCGTCCCCTGATCACCGAGGCAGCACGGGCTATCGATATTCCCGTCCTGTTCATCATGCAACTGGAGGACGAGCTGTTCAGCCGGGAGGAGTACCTGGCCCTCTTCGATGAGCTGGCGACAGCCAACAAGCGCCTTCACGCCAACGCTGGCCTCCATCCCGAGGTCCCGATGGAGGAGCTTCACCACTCGGTGGACTTCTTGGTCAGGAACCTGACCAAGGATTGACCGGTTCGACCCAGAAGAAGACGAAATCATCGCGCTTGGTCTCACCAACGATGACGACCTCCATGCCAAGCTCCAGGTCATCGGCATCCATGCCTCGCAGGCCCCCGAGGAGGCGAGGGCCCTCATCGAGTTGGACCACGACATTGGTGTAGGGGACCTCGTCGACCCAGCCCCGATCGACCGTGTAGTGGGTGGTGACCCATGACGCCACCTTCCCCGCTCCCGTCGAAGGCTCCCAGGCCCAGCCGTCGGAGAAGCACACTGGGCAGTAGTAGCGGGGTGGATGACGCCATGCGCCACAATCTGAGCAGCGTTGTAGATGGAGGGCCCCACCGGCGCACTGGAGGAAGAACTCCTGGTTCAGGTCCTCGGTAGCCGGGATGTACTTGCGGGCTGGGGTCGGGGGTGAGGCCATATCAACGATCCCTTCCGAGGACGGCCAGACTGCCATCGCCGAGGTCGCCGTAGCCGGTGACGACGCCAAGCTCACAGTCGGTCACCTGGGCTCGCCCGGCTTCGTGGCGTAGCTGGCGGGTCGCCTCGACCAGGTGGTTGAGCCCCCAACAGTGCCCTTGGGACAGGAGCCCGCCGTGGGTGTTCATGGGGTAGCGACCTCCAAGGGCGATGTTGCCATCCTTGACGAAGTCCTTGGCTCCTCCCGGTTCGCACAAGCCGAGTGCCTCGAGCTCCATCATCACCACATAGGTGAAGCAGTCATAGATCTGGAGGAAGTCCATGTCGGCTGGTGCCACCCCAGCCATGGCGAAGGCCCGAGGGGCGGCGAAGTCAAGACCGAGACGAAGTAGCTCGGGACGGTTGGTGATCTCGTCGGCTGGGTAGGGATGGCCTTCGGCCCCGCCCAGGTACAGAACGGGATGATGGGGAAGATCCCGGGCACGTTCGGTCGAGGTCAGCACCACGGCTGCTGCGCAGTCCGTCTCCAGGCAGCAGTCGAGCTTGCGTAGGGGGCCGGCGATCAGGGGTGAAGCCAGGTAGTCCTCTCGTGTCATCGGCCGGCCGGCCATGAGGGCCTTGTCGTTGAGGTGAGCATGCTCCCGGCAGGTGAGGGCTATCTCGGCCGCATCGTCGGGTTCGACATCGTAGATATCGACATAGCGCTGGAGGTAGAGGGAGTACCACTGGGCCGCGGCGTACATTCCGTATGGTGCGTAGAAGTTACGGCTGGTCTCCAGAACCGGGCCCATATCGAGTTTGCGGCGTGATGGCTTGACCCCTGCTCTGGGTCGCATGGCCGAGTAGCCGTTCCACCCAAGGGTTACCAGTACCGTCTCGGCCAAGCCGGCGCTGATGGCCATGGCTGCGCTCTGGAGGGCCGCCGTCGGGCTGGCTCCGCCCATGTGCACGGTGACGGAGTAGTGGATCTCGGGCATGCCGAGGTGGGCTGCGATCTCCTCGGTGGCGATGAACCCCGGTGGGGGAATGACGCCGTCGACATCGCTGGGTTTCAGCCCAGCGTCGCCGATGGCGTCCATCGAGGCCGCCAGGATCAGCTCCGGGACAGTCCGGTCAGCCCCGCGGGCATAGTCGGTCTCCCCGATACCGACGATGGCAGCTGCACCCGAAATGTTCGACACCATGAGCCGGAGTCTGTCGAGCCCGGCTCCCGGCTGTCAAGAATTGCGCTCAGCGGCAGTGCTCACGCTTGGGTCGTAGTGGTGGAACTGGTCGTGGTGGAACCAGTCGTGGTGGTACTGGCTGAGGT
>JAAETV010000548.1 GCA_024227975.1 Actinomycetes bacterium | reverse complement strand
GGCCGCGATCGGTGCGGCCTGTGTCCTCCTCTTTGTTCTGATCGCATCGGACCGCGTCGCCGCACGCAAGGTTGTGCTCTCGAGAAGAACATCGTTTCTACTGATCGGCGCCAACGGGGAGGACCACATCCGTATCGTCACCCTCGGCACAGGATGAGACAGCAATCTTCGAACGGCGTATCGGTGGATCCCGTAGTATCAACGAAGCCGCATAGGCTCGATCCTATGAACAGGGAGCCGACTGACGTCGGGCAGATACTGCGGTCGCTTGACGATCCAGATCACCTTTGGTTCCCTGCTGGGTACGACTACGACTTGGCCAACCGCCGAGCCAACGATCTAGGTCAGGTGCTTGAAAGCGACTTCAAGTGCGGCATCTACCTCCTCACCGGCCTCGGCGTCCAGGACGCCACGTTCGGCGCTGACATCGGCATCCCCGCCGAGGCGACTGCCACCGGGGAGCGGCTCTGGGTGCGGATCAGCAACCACGGACCGCTCGCCATCTACGGCATCGATACGGTCCGGGCACCAAACCGCGATGCCGACATCGAAGCACAGCTCCATCCCGACGACCGCATCCACCTCGAGGCCGCGTTGACAGAACACGGCTACACCATCGTGCCCAACGACCCACTGCGAGAGCCCTACGATGGGCACAACGACCATTGGCGCAACAGTACAAACCCGCCATTCACCTGGTTCGTCCGGTACTTCGACTACACCTAGCCCCAGCCCCTTGGCCCGCTCGGCCCCTGACGCTCGAGAGCCGCAGCGGGGAAGCTCTCGCCGGTGTCGAGCACATTCACTACTGCGGGTTCGCTCTCGACGCCCAGATCGCGGTCAAGATCGAGCTGGCCGACGCCCCTGGCGACTGCCCAAGTGACTCCGGCCCCTACTGGGACACGGTGCTCGACGAGTGCTTCACTTCATTGCCGGGCTAGCAGGTCTCGAAGGTGAAGTCGCCGTCGGCACTGGTGACATCGACCTTGACCTTGGCTCCGTCCTCGATGTGGCCATCGAGGATCTGGACCGCCAGCTCGTCGGCCACCTCCGACTGGATCACTCGCTTGAGGGGGCGGGCACCGAAGGCCGGGTCATAACCGATCTTGGCCAGTAGTGACTTGGCCCCGTCACTCACTTCGAGGGTGATACGACGGTCGGCCAACCGGTTCGCCAGCAACGCCAGCTGGATGTCGACGATGCTCACCAGGTCCTCGGGCGTCAGTTCGGAGAAGCGGACGATGTCGTCGACCCGGTTGATGAACTCGGGCCGGAAGAAGTCCTTGGGCTCCCCGGGCAGGTTCGAGGTCATGATCAGCACCACGTTGGTGAAGTCGACGGTGCGGCCCTGCCCGTCGGTCAGACGCCCGTCGTCCATCAGCTGGAGCAGCACGTTGAACACATCGGGATGGGCCTTCTCCACCTCATCGAGCAAGACCACGGCGTAGGGGCGGCGCCGGACCGCTTCGGTCAGCTGGCCACCTTGGTCATACCCGACATAGCCAGGGGGTGCCCCGATGAGACGGGACACCGTGTGCTTCTCCATGTACTCAGACATGTCGAGGCGGATCATGGCCCGCTCGTCGTCGAACATGAAATCGGCCAGGGTGCGGGCCAACTCGGTCTTGCCAACCCCAGTGGGGCCCAGGAACAAGAACGTGCCGATCGGACGATGGGGATCGGACAGACCAGCCCGGCTACGGCGGATGGCACTCGAAACGGCGGAGACCGCTTCGTCTTGGCCGATGACGCGCTGGTGCAGCTCATCTTCCAGCCGGAGGAGCTTGGATGCTTCACCTTCCATCAACCGGTTGACTGGAACACCGGTCCAGCGGCTCACCACTTCGGCGATGTCTTCCTCGTCGACCTCTTCCTTCAGCATGGTCTTGCTGGCCTGGAGGGTGGCCAGATCGGCGCTTGCGGCCTCCATCTGCTTCTCTAGCTCTGGCAGCTCGCCGTAGCGGATCTGGGCCGCCCTCTCCAGATCTGATTCCCGCTCGACCTGCTGGCGGAGGGTCTCATGCTCTTCCTTGAGGACCTGGATCCGACCGATGGCATCCTTCTCGTTCTGCCAGTGAGCCTTCATGGCCGCCGACTGCTCGTTCAGATCAGCCAGCTCTGCCTCCAGCTCCTTCACCCTCTCCTTCGACGAGGCATCGGTCTCGGAGCCGAGGGCAACCAGTTCCATCTCCAGTTGGCGGACGCGCCGCTCGACAACATCGATCTCGGTGGGTAGGGAGTCGATCTCGATACGGAGTTTGGAGGCCGCCTCGTCCATCAGGTCGATGGCTTTGTCGGGCAGGAACCGTCCGGTCAGGTAGCGGTCGGACAGCATGGCCGCTGCCACCAGGGCCGAATCCTGGATACGGACCCCATGGTGGATCTCGTAGCGCTCCTTGAGGCCCCGCAGGATGGCAACGGCATCCTCAACGCTGGGCTCCCCAACCAGCACCTGCTGGAAGCGACGCTCCAGCGCGGCGTCCTTCTCGATGTACTTTCGATACTCGTCGAGAGTGGTGGCCCCGACCATGCGCAGTTCGCCTCGGGCCAGCATCGGCTTCAACATGTTGGAAGCGTCCATGGCCGAGTCGCCACCAGCTCCAGTGCCGACCACCGTGTGCATCTCGTCGATGAAGGTGATGACCTCACCCTCGGCGTCGGTGATCTCCTTGATCACGGCCTTGAGTCGCTCTTCGAACTCACCCCTGAACTTGGCCCCGGCCAGCATGGCCGAGATATCGAGGGCGATGAGGCGGCGATTGCGCAGGCTCTCGGGCACATCACCTTCGACGATGCGCTGGGCCAGCCCCTCGACAATGGCTGTCTTGCCGACCCCGGGCTCGCCGATGAGGACGGGGTTGTTCTTGGTCCGGCGGCTCAGAACCTGGATCACCCGGCGGATCTCTTCGTCACGCCCGATGACAGGGTCGAGCCGACCAGCGCGGGCATCTTCAGTGAGGTCACGGCCGTACTGCTCCAGGGCTTGGTACTGGTCCTCGGGGCTCTGGGAGGTGACCCGATGGGAGCCTCTGACCTCCTGGAGAACCTTCAGTAGCTCCTCGCGGCTCAGGTTGAGCCTGGCCGCAGTAGGGCCGCCGGCGTCGGGGTTGGCCAGCCCGAGGAGGAGATGCTCGGTAGACAGGTACTCGTCGCCCAATTCAACTCGGACCGAGTCGGCATCGGCCAGAACCCGGTTCGCCTGGCGGGAGAGGCGGGGCTCGGTGCCGTAGGCCTTGCCCATGGCAGCCAGGGCCTCTTCCGTATCCGCCCGGAGGGGAGCAATCGGCCGCTCGATCTTGGTCAGCAGAGGGAGCACGACTCCCTCTGACTGGCTGAGCAGGGCACTCAGGAGATGGTCGGGGGTGACCTCAGCGTGAGATTCGCTGCCAGCTCGCTCGATGGCGGCGGCCACTGCCTCCTGGGTCTTGATCGTCCACTTGTTGGGGTCAACAGCCATACTTGCAGTTTATCCACAGAATCCAAACCTGACAAGAGCATTATCAGGTTTTCTGATGTTGAAGATGTGCGATTCCAACTGGGCTGAGGCGAGTCCGAAGAGGTTCGTCAACTCCGCCGTTTGGGGGCCCGCCGGTAGACGGTCACGCTTTGTTTCATGGGCACCAGGTCGCGGCGGTGTTGGCGTCCGGCTTCAGCGATGGCATCAGCGCTCGCCACTTCCAGGTCTGCCAGCTCCTGGCGGAGTCGGGCCACCTCCGCTTCGAGCTCTATGACTCGCTTCACCCCGGCCAGGTTCAGGCCCTCATCGGTGAGACGCTGGATAAGGAGAAGCTGGGCGATGTCGGCATCACTGTAACGGCGGCTTCCGCCGCCGGTCCGAGCAGGAAACACCAACCCCTTACGCTCATAGATCCTCAACGTCTGGGGATGAACGCCAGCCAGCTCCGCCGCGACCGAGATCACATAGACGGCCCGTCGTTCGTGTTGGTCACTCATACTGCCCTTTCACTTCTCCCCGAGCCACCACCGGTGTGATCTCGGACACCCCAACCGGATCATGACCGCATTGCCTCTCCCAAGTGTTCTCGGGGCGAAGTCGTCGTCGCCCCAGCCAGGGTTTCGAGCGCACTCCGCTCAGCGTCGGTCAGTTCAGTAGGTACCTCGACCACAATAGTCACCAGCAGATCGCCGGTCCGTTTCGAAGTCTCGACCCCGCGACCTCGGACGCGGAACGTCTTGCCCGCTGGGGTCCCGGCCGGGATCTTCAACGTGACCGTCGTGCCCTCGAGGGTTGGCACCTTGACATTGGCCCCGAGGGCAGCCTCGGCGAAGGTGATGGGAAGGTCGAGGGTCAGGTTCTCTCCACTACGACCGAACAGACGATGGCGAGCCACCCTCACCGTCACGTAGAGATCTCCAGCCGGACCGCCATTGCGACCGGGGGTACCTCGCCCCTTCAACCGGATGCGCTGGCCGTCCTTCACTCCGGCAGGGATGCGGACCTTGACCTGACGGGGCTTGCGCTCGACCCCGTTCCCCCGACATGAGGGGCAGGGCTCGACGACCACCTTCCCCCGGCCCCCACACTGATCGCAGGGTTGGGAGAACGAGAAGAAGCCCTGGTTGTCGTCCAGTACCCCACGACCAGAGCAGCGGGAACAGGTTTGGGGGGTGGTGCCGGGTGCGGCCCCACTGCCGCGACAGGTACTACAGGCTGCATCAGAGGTGAGGTGGACTGAGGTGGTTACCCCCTCAACGGCCTCATCGAAGCTGAGATGAAGCTCGGCATCCAGGTCCTCGCCCCGTCGGGGGCCCGTACCAGGAGCCGCGGTGCGTCGCCTACCACCGCCCCCACTGAACATGCCACCGAGGAGGTCGGAAATGTCACTGGTATCGAAACCGAAGCCTCCACCCCCACCTCCCGAACCAGGGGCACCAGCAAAGGCGCCGGGACCGAGCCGTCGGACATCGTCGTATTCCTTGCGCCGTTCGGGATCACCGAGCACGTCATAGGCCTCGGAGATCGCCTTGAACTTGTCTTCGGCCGCGGTGTCGTTCGGGTTCGCATCGGGATGGTACTTGCGAGCCAGCTTTCGGTACGCCTTGGTCAGGTCCTTCTCGGAGACGTCTGACGAGACTCCAAGTAGCTTGTAGAAATCCTTGTCCAACCAATCATGCTGGGGCACGTCACCCTCCTGTGGGGATCGAGATCGTCGAAGCGACCACGACCTCAGCCTCTGACTCTGACCATGGCCGGGCGAACGACCCGACCCTTCCAGCTGTAGCCCGCTCGCATGACTTCTGCCACCACGGGACCATCCCCATCTTCATCCGGCTCATGCATGACTGCGTCATGGCGAGCAGGGTCGAAGGGGGTGTCCTGACCGTCAATCCGCTCCAGCCCCTGCTTGGTCAGGACATCGACCAGGGCAGTGCGGACCGGCTCAACATCGGTTGCCCCGCTGGCCAACGCTCCGTCGCAAGCATCGAGGACGGGAAGGATCTCGACGATCAGGTACTCGTTGGCCCGTTCCCGGGCATCAGCCTCACGCTTGGCCACCGCTTTGCGGTAGTTCTCGAATTCGGCCTGGAGACGACGGGAGGCGTCGAGGTACTGGTCTCGCTCGGCCGTAACTCGTTCCAGGTCACTGACGATGTCCTCGACTGGGGTCTCGGCCATGTCGGCGCCTCCTGGATCGACGATTGGGGGCGGACCATCGACTCGAGCCCCTTCCATACCATCTCCAGCTGGGCCGACAGATGATTCGGTGGCTCCGGCGCCGAAGGAGAGATCCTCCCCAGCCTTCGGATCGACCGCCGGTGCGGGCGAGTTCGGCAGCTCACTGGTCTCATCAGCCCAGGTGATGCCACCAAATCCCGCAGCCTCAGCGGCATCAGGCCCATCGTCAAAATGGGGTCGCTGAGCCCCCGGGGTCGAGCCACTCACTGCTCAATCCCGGAGCCCGCGACCGACGGCCCAGAGGACGTCCTCATGCAACGTCCTGGTCATCGTCGTCGACAATCTCGGCATCGACGACATCGTCGTCGTCGGGGGCATCGCCGCCATCGGCGCCACCTCCAGCAGCGGCATCATCAGCGGCCGCTTGCTCGTAGAGCTTGGTGCTGACCGTCTGGCTGGCCATCATCAGCTTCTCCGTGCCGTCCTTGATCGCTTCGGTGTCGGTACCGGCGATAGCCGTCTTCAGCTCGGCCAGGGCACCTTCGACCGCCTCCTTCTCCTCGTCGGGGATGTTCTCGACATCCTTCAGGAGCTTCTCGGTCTGGTAGACGAGGGAGTCGGCGTTGTTGCGGATCTCGGCCTCCTCGAGACGCTGACGGTCCTCCTCGGCGTGAGCCTCGGCGTCCTTCACCATCTGGTCGATGTCGTCCTTGGACAGGGTCGACTGGCCAGTGATGGTGATCGACTGCTCCTTGTCGGTGGCCCGATCCTTGGCCGACACATGCACGATGCCGTTGGCGTCGATATCGAATGTGACCTCGATCTGAGGAATACCTCGGGGGGCCGGGGGCAGATCGACGAGCTGGAACTTGCCGAGAGTCTTGTTGTACATGGCCATGTCTCGCTCACCCTGGAGCACATGGATCTCGACTGATGGCTGATTGTCATCGGCGGTGGTGAAGGTCTCGGTGCGGCGGGTGGGGATCGTGGTGTTGCGCTCGATCAGCTTGTGCATGACCTGACCCTTGGTCTCGATACCGAGGGAGAGGGGGGTCACATCGAGCAGGAGTACGTCTTTGACGTCACCCTTGAGGACCCCGGCCTGGATGGCGGCGCCGACGGCGACAACCTCGTCGGGGTTGACCGACTTGTTGGCGTCACGACCCGTCATCGACTCGACCAGTTCGGACACAGCTGGCATCCGGGTTGAGCCACCGACGAGCACGACCTGGTCGATGTCGCCATGGCCCAGGTTTGCGTCCTCCAGGGCGGCCTTGAACGGCTTCTTCACCCGGTCGAGGAGATCGGAGGTCAGCTCCTGGAACTTGGCCCGGCTCAGATCGAGCTCGAGGTGGAGCGGGCCTTCGGCCGTTGCCGTCACGAATGGGAGGTTGATCGAGGTGTTTTGAACCTGGGACAGTTCGATCTTGGCCTTCTCCGCAGCTTCCTTGAGCCGCTGCGCCGCCATCTTGTCGGCCCCGAGATCGACCCCGTGCGAGTTCTTGAACTCGGTCACCATCCAGTCGATGACGGCCTGATCCCAGTCGTCACCACCAAGGCTGGTGTCACCAGAAGTGCTTTTGACTTCGAATACCCCGTCACCGATCTCGAGGATCGACACGTCGAAGGTGCCTCCACCCAGGTCGAAGACGAGGATGGTGTGGTCGGCGCCGTCGCTCTTGTCGAGCCCGTAGGCCAGGGCGGCCGCCGTCGGCTCGTTGATGATGCGGAGGACTTCCAGGCCGGCGATCTGTCCGGCTTCCTTGGTTGCCGTCCTCTGGGCATCGTCGAAGTAGGCGGGGACGGTGATGACGGCTTGGGTGACGGTGTCACCGAGAAAGGACTCGGCATCGCGCTTGAGCTTCATCAGGGTCCGAGCGCTGACCTCCTGGGAGGTGTAGCTCTTCCCATCGATGTCAGTCTTCCAGTTCGTGCCCATGTGACGCTTCACGGAGCGGATGGTGCGGTCGGGGTTGGTGATGGCCTGACGCTTGGCCACTTCGCCGACCAGCACCTCACCGTCCTTGCCGAAGGCGACGACCGAAGGGGTCGTGTATGAGCCTTCCGCATTGGGGATTACGACTGGTTCACCGGCTTCAAGCGCCGAAACAACTGAGTTGGTGGTTCCGAGGTCGATGCCAACGGCCTTTGCCATGGTGTTCTTCTCTCCTACTGGATGAGTATTTCAGGGGGTACGAATGTTCCTATCGGACCGTTCTAGCAGTTCAGTAGCTCTAACCCTACATACCTGAGTGTCTAATTGGCAAGTTTTCTGACTGAATCAGTTTATAAGGCGTGCCCGCCTCTAGTTTGCAAGGCGTGCCCGCCTCCGAGAGAAGCACCAACCACAACGCTGATTCCTGCTGATCCAAGGGTCGCGAGTAAAACGTACCAATCGGTCCCTCCGCAGTTTCCTCCTCCCCCGCAGCAGAACCAGTGTCTCTTCAAACCAGCCGACGAGACGGGTGGCAACTGATTCGCTCAGCAATAGGCCACGAGCGCAAGGGCATCTTGATCGGAATGCTGGTGTCGCTCGGCTGGACGGTGGGCCGGGTTTCGGTGCCTTGGCTGGTCAAGCAGGCGATCGACAGATCCATCGAGGGCAATGATGAGATCTGGCCTTGGGTGGTGGCCATCGTTGGGGCCGGGCTGATCTCTGGCCTCTTCACTGGATTGCGCCGCTACTGGGCCTTCCGCAATGCCCGCCGTACCGAGGCCCGACTGCGGGATCGGATCTTCGCTCACGTCCAGCGGCTCCACTTCGCCTTCCACGACTCGGTCCAGACCGGCGATCTGATGAGCCGGGCCAACACCGACCTCCAACAGTTCCAGAACTTCATCACGATGCTGCCGGTGACCACGGCCAACCTGGTGATCGTGTTGGTGGTGGCGGTGCTGTTGTTCAGCACCAACGCCAGCCTCGCCATTGCCGCTCTGTTGTTCTTGCCCTTCGTCAATGTCTTGGGCCGCCGCTTCGGCCAACGCCTCCACCCGGCCGTGATGGGGGTGCAAATCGAGTCGGCCCAACTGGCGGCTGTCGTCGAAGAGACGGTGGCCGGTATCCGGGTGGTCAAGGGATTCGGGGCTGAGCCCTTGCAGGCCGATCGGTTGGCCATAGAGGCGGGTGACGTCAATCGGGAGGCGTTGAAGGCGGCCACCGTTCGCTCCATCTTCTTGCCTGCCCTCGAGCTGCTACCGAACCTGGGCCTGATCCTGGTCTTGTGGTGGGGAGGCAGGTTGGTGCTGCGGGATGAGTTGACCATCGGCGAGCTGGTGGCGTTCAACATCTATGTAGCCATGCTGATCCAACCGCTCAGGATGCTGGGCATGATCATCGCCAACGGGCAGCGCGCCTCGGCCGCCGGCCAGCGCATCAGCTCGGTGCTATCGACGGCACCCGAGATCATCGACTCGTCTCACCCCAACCATCTCCCGTCCTTGGACCAGCCGGGCCGCGTCGTACTGAGCGGCGTCAGCTTCAGCTATCCCGACGAACCTGAGATCGCCGTACTCCATGATCTGGACCTGGAGATCGAGGCCGGTGAGACGGTGGCCCTCGTCGGCTCGACAGGGTCTGGCAAGTCAACGATCGCCCGGCTCCTCCCCCGCTTTTACGACACCACTGGTGGCACCATCACGGTTGACGGGGTTGATGTGCGGAAGGTGAGGCGTCAGGAATTGAGGCGGGCGGTCGGGATCGTATTCGAGGAGACGTTCCTGTTCAGTGCCAGCATCGCCGACAACATCGCCTTCGCCGACCCCTCGGCTGGCGAAGAGACGATCGAGATGGCGGCCCGCCTGGCCGGAGCCCATGACTTCATCATCGAACTGGAGAACGGCTACGACACCATGATCGGAGAGCGGGGCTACTCCCTGTCGGGTGGCCAACGGCAACGGATCGCCATCGCTCGCGCCGTGTTGGCCAACCCCAGGGTCGTCATCCTCGACGATGCCACCTCGGCCGTCGACCCGGCCAAGGAGCACGAGATCCGTGATGCGCTGGCCGAGGTCATGGGTCGGCGGACCACGATCGTGATCGCCCATCGGCCCGCCACCGTGGCCCTGGCCGACCGGGTGGTGTTGCTCGACGAAGGCCGAATCGTGGCCCAGGGCAGCCACAGCCAGCTATTGGCAACGAACGAGCGGTACCGAGAGGTGTTGGCAGCAGCCGAACAGGCTGGTGTCACAGCAGAACAGGCCGAGGGTGGTACCGAGAATGAGCCCCAGATCGGGGTTGGTGACTGATGGCGGGGTGGATGGCAGCCGGGGTCGACGCCGAGGATCAGCTCGATCTGGCCGAGACGGGGAGGGTACTGAGACGAACCGCCCGCATGTTGAAGCCCTATCGGCGTCGAGCATTGGGCGCCGTCGGCCTGTTGTTGACCTGGACGGTGGCCCTGTTGTCGGGGCCGACCCTGGTGCGGACCGCGATCGACGAGGGGCTTCGTCAGGGTGACCAGAGGGTCGTGAACTGGGCGGTTGCCGGGTACGCGCTGGCGGCGGCCGTTGCCTACGTGACCTACCGGTTCGGGATTGCCAATCTGGCCTGGGTCGGAGAGAGCTTCCTCCAAGACCTGCGCAACCGGGTCTTTCGCCATCTGTTGCGCCAGTCAATGAGCTACTACGACCGGACCAAGGCCGGTGTGATCGTCTCGCGCATGACGTCCGACATCGACTCCCTGGCCGAGCTCGTCCAGTACGGCCTACTGATGTTCATCTCGGCCACCTTGTTGTTGAGCTTGTCGGTGACCTTACTGTTCATCTTGAGCTGGCAACTGGCCCTGGTGCTGCTGGTCGTGTTGCCGATCCTGATCCCCGCCAGCCTCAAGTTCAAGCGCGACTCGAACAAGGCCTATCTTTCGGTGCGCGACGAGATCGCCGGCACCCTGTCGAGCCTCCAAGAGGGATTCAGTGGGGTACGAGTGGTGCAAGCCTTCGCCCGCGAGGAGGTCGAGGCTGGGCGCTTCGCCCAGACCAACAATCAGCTCTACCGGTCCCATATGCGGTCGGTCCGCATCGCCGCCTGGTACCTGCCCATCGTCGACTTCACCGGTGTGCTGACCACGGCGCTGGCCATCGGATTCGGCGGCTGGATGGTCGACTCCGACCGGATGACATTGGGCACCGTCGTCGCCTTCGTATTGGTGTTATCGAACCTGTTCGAGCCGGTCCAGCAACTCAGCCAGCTGTTCAATATGGTCCAGTCGGGGACGGCGTCGCTGGCCAAGCTGTTCGACCTGTTGGACACCCCCGTCGACATCGACGAGCCAG
>JAAETV010000547.1 GCA_024227975.1 Actinomycetes bacterium | reverse complement strand
CGGGTCGGGGTGACTTCGCCGACGGATCTTTCGGCTTATGTCGGATCTGGTGGTTATCGGGCACTGACCCAGGCCTTCACCCGGAGCCCATCAGGGGTCATCGATGAGGTCGAGGCCTCCGGGTTGATGGGTCGGGGTGGGGCTGGCTTCCCTACCGGAGTGAAGTGGCGGGCCGTAGCGGCCGAAGATGGACCCAAATATGTGGTCGTCAACGCCGACGAGTCGGAGCCCGGCACGTTCAAGGACCGGGTCCTGATGGAGAACGATCCCTTCGCCCTGATCGAGGCAGCCACCATTGCCGGTTTCGCCACCGGGGCTTCCAAGGGGTGGATCTACCTCCGAGGCGAATACCCGCTGGCGGCTGAGCGTCTCACCGAGGCCATGGCTCAGGCCACCGAGGCCGGGTTCCTGGGGGCGCGGATCGCCCGGTCGAGCTTCTCGTTCGAGTTGGAGCTGGGGCGGGGGGCGGGGGCCTACGTCTGTGGGGAAGAGACGGCCCTGTTCAACTCGCTGGAGGGGTACCGGGGTGAGCCTCGTCAAAAACCCCCATTCCCGACGACCAGTGGGTTGTTCGGCCGACCGACCGCGGTCAACAATCCAGAGACCCTGCTGAACGTGATCGACATCGTCGATCGGGGGGGAGCGGCCTACAGCCAGCTCGGGACCGATGGTTCGTCTGGCACCAAACTGTTCTGCCTCAGCGGCCATGTCGGTCGCCCTGGGGTCTACGAGGTCGAGTTCGGTGCCACCCTGGGGGAGCTGCTCGACCTGGCCGGCGGGGTCGACGGTGAGCTAAGGGCCGTGTTGTTGGGGGGTGCAGCTGGTTCGTTCGTTGGGTCTGACCGCCTCGACCTGCCTCTGAGCTTCGAAGGGACGCAGGCGGCCGGCTTGTCGCTCGGTTCCGGTGTGGTCATGGCCTTCAACACCGGGACGGACTTCGATGCCATCGTCACCCGTATCGCCCAGTTCTTCCGCAACGAATCATGTGGTCAGTGCGTGCCGTGCCGCATCGGTACCGCCCGCCAACACGAGTTGCTGGTTGCGGCTTCTGGCGGCCCAGCACCCGTTGATGTCGGACTGCTCGACGAGATGGATCGGGCCATGAAGGATGCCTCGATCTGCGGGCTGGGCCATTCGGCTGCGACTGCGGTCCGGTCTGCTCTGGACCTCGAGTTGATTTGAACCGCTAGAAGTCGAGCAGGGCATTCTCGATCAGCTCGGGCAAGGCAGGGTGGATGTAGAATTGGCTCCTGGCCATCTCTTCGACGGTCTGGCCGAACTGCATCCCCTGGATCAGCTGTTGGATCAGGGTCGAGGCCTGGGCCCCGATGATGTGGGCCCCCACCAGTTGGCGCGTATTGGCATCGGCGATCAGCTTGGCGAACCCATCTTGGTCCTCCATGGCCCACCCGTAGGCGGTGGCTCCGTAGCCCTTGGTCGCGACCAGGATGTCTAGACCCTGGTCCCTGGCTTGTTGTTCGGTCAGGCCAACCGCGGCCACCTGGGGCATTCCGAACACAGCATGAGGGACGAAACGCGTATCGATGCTCTGGAGGGGTCCGGCGATCTGGCCCTCGGTTACCAGCAGATTGTGTCGCAGGGCTCGGACCTCGGCGTTGGCCAGATGCTTGAGCTGGCTGGTGTTGGACAGGTCGCCGAAGGCCCAGATCCCCTCGACATTGGTTCGGAAGTATTCGTCGACCAGGACTCGGTTGCCGTCGGTGTCGATCCCGGCGGCACCGACGTCGAGGATGTCGCCGTTGGGGACTCGGCCGGTGGCAACGAGGATGGTGTCGCCATCGATCTGCTCGGCGGCGCCGTTGCGGGTCACGGTGACGTGGATACCGTCGTCATCTTGCCAGATCCGGTTGACGGCGCTCCCGCCGCGCAGGTCGACCCGGCGAGCGAAGACTTCAGTGAAGCGGGTGGCGATGTCGGTGTCTTCGGCTCGCAGCAGGGTGTAGCCGCGGTTGATCATCGTCACCTGGCTGCCGAGAGCGGCGAAGACGTGGCCGAGCTCGGCCGCGATGTAGCCACCCCCCATCACGATCAGCTTCTGGGGGAGGGCGTCGAGACGCATGATGGTGTCGGAGGTGTGGTAGTCGACGGTCTCGATCCCGGTGAAAGGGGGGATGAAGGGGCGGGCCCCGGCGCCAAGGATGATGTGACGGCCGGTGATGCTCTCGGTCGTCCCGTCG
>JAAETV010000546.1 GCA_024227975.1 Actinomycetes bacterium | reverse complement strand
GGTTGAAGCTGAGCCAGCTACCCCAGACGAACCTGTGGAGGTGGGAAAGGCGATCACCATCCGGGTATTGGGCCATGTCGATGCTGTCGGTGCCCCGGAACTGACATCGCAACAACTCTCGATGCTTGCCTTCCTGGCGTGCCACGGCCCATCGACGAAGGCCAGCCTGATCAATGGGCTGTGGGATGGGCAGGTCATCTCTCAGAGCCGCTTCCCCAATCTCCTGGCCGAGGTCCGGGCCAGGATCGGTCGCAACCACCTTCCCGAAGCCCGCGACGGCCGGTACGAGCTGAGCGGGGTATCGACCGACCTCGCTGCCTTCGAGCGGGGTGTGCGTCAGGCCCAGCGAGAATCCGACAGCGAGGCCATGATCACTCTCCGCTCCATCCTGGAACTGGTGAGGGGCATTCCTTTTACCCCACCGGGCCGTCGGTTCTGGTCCTGGGTCGGTGATCACACCCACCTGGCCGCTCGCGTCGAAGCCCTGGTTGCAGACACTGCGGCCCGCCTGGCCCGCCTCGAGCAAGCCGGAGGCAGCCTTGATCGGGCTATCTGGGCTTGCGAGCAGGGGCTCATGGCCTCACCCACCGATGAGACTCTGATCATATTGTTGACCGAGACCTATCTGGCCCAAGGCAAACGCGGCCTGGCCAATCGGCTGGTCGACAGCTGGGAGGACAAGATCGGCCGGCTGGACTGCGGTGAACCATCGGACGAGCCACGCCGACGACTGGTCGGCCACAGCTAGTGCCAGAACCCCCAGCACGCCTCGCCGGCTCCGTCATCGGTGATCAGCCACGCCAGGGCGGGAGTGACCATTCTCCGAGGCCGTTTCAGCCGCCCTTGATTCGGCCAAGTCGCGGATCCCCACGACCACCCGGATCATGTTGGCTCGGTGCTCATCTTGGCGGTTGGCCACGATGTCAGCCTCCCGATCAGGCATGGCGTTCACCGCCGGGGTGAGCCCAGACGGTCCGGGACCGAGCCGGCAGTGGAATCGGAGCCGTGAGCCACCGGGAATCCGTTCGATGGTGAAGGTCCAGCGGGCAGCCGACTCTTCGAGATCCTGTACATGCCAGGCGAAGACGCGGGGCTCGTCGTGCATAGCGACGATCGACGTCGTCTCCCACTCACCGACTACGCGGTGACGGTTTCTTCCGGTGAAGGTCGATCCGACTCCTGGCTTGGCATCGGGTTCATCCCACCAGGCGGCCTGGAGCTCCTGGGAGAACTGCGCCGCCAGGTCGAGGTCGGTGATGAGGGGCCACACCTCTTCCGGCTTGGCCTTCACATCGACCTCGACCATCACCCCTGGGCCGTCGGCCAGCGACCGAGGCTCGCTGCGAGTCTCGGCCAGGGTCCGCCCGTAGCGGTCGAAGTAGGTGATGTCTCGGGCGGCGTAGCGGCGCGAGGTAGGGGAGAACCTGGTGCCGATGGTGTGGGCGACGGGGAAGAGGCAGATCTGCGATACACCGTCGGGGAGGTCGAGCAGGTCGGCCACTGCCTCCTGCTCGTTGAGGTACATGGTGGTCCACACTGTCCCCAGACCGCGGGCCCTCAACGCAACCATGAAGCTCCAGGCTGCTTGGATGACCGAGTCGAAGAGGCCGGGTCGCCCGCTGCCGTCGTGGGTTCCCAGGATGGTGGGGATGACCAGGGCTGGGCAGCGGGCGAGGTTCTCGCCAAGATGCTTGGCCCCGAGCATGAGGGCCTCGTTCTGATGGCCCGTGCCCTGAAGACGCTCGGCCGTCTTGATGACCCAGTCGACCCCGGCTGAGAGATACAGATCGGCCATCTGATCCTTGGTTGTCTGGTCACGGATGACCAACCAACGACGGC
>JAAETV010000545.1 GCA_024227975.1 Actinomycetes bacterium | reverse complement strand
CGTTGGCGTCGATGGGCCAGTGGAGGCCGTAGGGCATGGGCTTGCAGATCACCATCGCAGGGGGTGAAGGGCACGAAGTCGCACTCACGCGTCGCGCCGGCGGAAACGCAGACAGCATCTGGATCGATGGGCGCGAACACCGATGCCATCTCCGCGCGGTTGGTCACGGCTATGAGGTGACGCTCGACGAGCGCACGGAGCCGATCTGGCTGGTCGTTGATCACGACACCGTGTTCATCCACGCCTTTGGGCGCTCATGGTCTGCCGAGGTCGTCGACCCGACCGAGAAGTCGGCCATGGAGGGCAACCGGGGCGATATGGCTCAGGCGCCGATGCCCGGCACGGTCATCAGCATCGCCGTTGCCTCTGGCGATTGGGTCACCGTCGGCCAGCCGCTGATGATCATCGAATCGATGAAGCTGCAGAGCGAGATCGTGGCCTGGCGCGACGGTGTGGTCGATCGTGTGCCCGTCCAAGTTGGCGACACCTTCGACCGCGGTGCTGGTCTGGTCCTCCTACAGTCCGAAGAGGCAGCCTGACGTGAAACGCATCATCAGCCAGATCGACACGACATCGGACAACTACCGACGCAACCGCGAGCACAACATGGGTCTGGCCGAGGATCTCCGCCAGCAGCTCCACAAGACACGGTATGAGCGCCCTCAGCGAGCCCTGGACCGACTCGCCGAGCGCGGCAAGTTCACGGTCCGTAGGCGTCTGGAGCTTCTGCTGGACCCCGGCACCCCGTTTCTCGAGCTCTCGCCCCTGGCCGCGATGCACGCCTATGACAACGATGCGCCTGGCGCTCTGATAGTCACCGGGATCGGCGTCGTCAACGGCCACGAGGTGATGATCACTGCGGGCGACAGTTCTCTGAAGGGTGGTTGTTGGTATCCCTTGTCGGTCAAGAAGCTCGTTCGGGCGCTGGACATCGCACTACGGAACCGCCTCCCGGTCATCAACCTGGTGGACTCGGGGGGTGCCTTCTTGCCGATGGGCGACGAGATCTACGCCAGAGGCGGCTACGTGTATCGCGCCCAGTGCCTGATGAGTGGCGCCGGGATTCACCAGCTGGCCCTCGTCTTGGGCCCGGCGACGGCGGGCGGTGCCTACCTTCCGACCTTGTGCGACCAGTCGATCATCGTTCGCGGTACCGGCTTCGTGTTCCTGGGCGGCCCGCCGCTGGTCAAGGCGGCGACCGGGGAGGACGTGACGGCCGACGAGTTGGGCGGCGCTGACATGCATACCTCGGTGTCGGGCACAGCGGACTATGCCGTCGACGACGAGACCGAGGGACTGGAGCTCTGCCGCGAGATCGTCGCCACATGGTCTCGCAGGGACAAGGCGCGGATCGACCGCCGCGCCCCTGAGCCGCCTTACTACGATCCGGAGGAGCTCTACGGGATCATTCCCGACGACATCAAGAAGCAGTTCGACATCCGCGAGGTCATCGCCCGGATAGTCGACGGGAGCCTCTTCACCGAGTTCAAGCCCAACTATGGCGACACGATGGTCACCGGCTGGGCTTTCCTGCAGGGCATGAAGGTCGGGATCCTCGGTAACAACGGGATCTTGTTCAGCGATGCTTCCAACAAGGCCTCGCAGTTCATGCAGCTGTGCGACCGTGACGGCACCCCACTCATCTTCCTGCACAACATCACCGGCTTCATGGTGGGCAAGGAGTATGAGCGCAATGGGATCACCAAGGACGGGGCCAAGATGCTCATGGTCCAGGCCAATGTGACCGTGCCCAAACTGTCCGTCTACTGCCACGCCTCCCAAGGTGCGGGCAACTACGCCATGACCGGCCCCGCATGGGACCCACGCTTCCTGTTCACCTGGCCCAACTCGCGGTCGTCAATCATGGGGGCCGAGCAGGCGGTCAATACCCTCGTTGAGGTTCGTATTGCGAATCTCAGACGCGAGGAGAACCGCGAGCCCAGCCCGGAGGAGTTGGAGGAGATCCTCCAAGAGGTTGGCGAGTACTACGAGCGAACGTCGCACGCATACCACCTCACCTCGGAGCTGCGCGATGACGGCTTGATCGACCCGGTTGACACACGCAACACCCTCGCAATGGCGTTATCGGCTTCGCTGAACGCGCCCATCGAGCGCACGCCGGGTGGCGTGCTCCGAATCTGATTCACCGAGTACCCAAGGAGAGAAGATGGCTGACGAGATCCTGTACGAGATCGACGACGGTGTCGGTGTCCTCACGATCAACCGTCCGGAGGTCCGAAACGCCCTCAACAAAGCTGCCCGGGATGCATTCACCGAAGCCTCAGCGTCCTTCGCCGAGGATGACGACGTCAGTGTATTGATCGTTACGGGGGCAGGTGACAAGGCGTTCTGTGCAGGTGCCGACCTCAAGGAGATGGCTGGGACGCAGATGCGCGTCCCACCCAAGGACCTCTTGGTCGAGTACAACCGCTCGACTTCGCTGGTCACCGACAAGCCAATCATCGCTGCGGTCAACGGCCACGCCTTCGCCGGCGGCTTCCGCATCGCCCAGATGGTCGACCTCGTCGTTTCCTCGGACCATGCGACGTACGCGATCAGCGAACCCAAGGTTGGCCGCGGCGCGCCGTGGGCCAACCCGTTGGCCTGGATTGTCGGCCCGCGAATCGCCCTCGAGCTGCTCTGTACGGCACAGCCGCTCAGCGCGGAGCGCATGTACAACCTTGGTTTCGTCAACAAGGTCGTGCCTTACGCCGACCTGATGGGTGAGGCCATGAAGATGGCTCGTGCCATCGCCGACAACGCGCCACTGTCGGTGCGAGCAGGCAAGAAGATGGTCTACCAGTCGACCGACCTCGGCTGGGAAGAGGGTCTGGACCGTGCCGACGAGTTGTGGGAGCACGTATACCTCAGCGAGGACGGGCTCGAGGGTCCCCGTGCTTTCGCCGAGAAGCGCAAGCCGGTGTGGCGGGGCAGGTAGCAGCGGGCGAATACGACATTCACCAAACAGGGAAGCAGCAATGAACAGTCACAGAGTTGAACCGTGCGCAAGCTGATCGAGAACCTATTCTCCGGCGACGAGAAGCTCGACTTCTATCTCGGGATCATCGACCTCGTCGAGGGCATAACCAGCAGGCTTCCAGAAGGCGCCTGGCGCAGAATGGGAACCGATACTGAGCTGTACAACTCGGTTGTCGACGCCCTTTCCGAGGCCGGGTACATGGCTCTCGGTGTGCCCGAGGAGTACGGCGGCATGGGTGAAGGATTGCTGGGTCCGATCATCGTCACGGACTGTCTCGCCCAGCAGGGCATCAACAGCTTTGGTCAGCTGGGCACGCATTTCTCGAGGAAGCCAGTGATCAAGTTCGGAACGCCTGAACAGATCGAGAAGTACGTCGTTCCGACCGTCTCTGGCGAGAAGTCGTATGCCATCTGCGCCACCGAGCCAGACGCAGGAACGAACACCTTCAACATCTCGACGAGAGCGGTGAAGAAGGGCAACAAGTGGGTGGTCAACGGGCAGAAGACCTTCATCACCCGCGCCAATTTGACGGACTTTGGCTTTCTGATATGTAAGACAGGCAACGCCGAGGCAGTCCAAGACCCGCTGAGCGTCTTCGTTCTGGACATGAAGGCACCAGGGATCGGTCTACAGAAGCTCAACATCACCGACGTTGGTCAAGATGAACAGTTCACCGTCTTCATTGACGACGTCGAGCTGGATGAAGACGCCCTGATCGGCGAAGAGGGCAATGGCGCCCACTACATGTTCGAGGGTCTGAACGCGGAACGGCTGATGGTGTCAGCTATCGG
>JAAETV010000544.1 GCA_024227975.1 Actinomycetes bacterium | reverse complement strand
TGTTCGATCTCGATGATTCGATGGGTGACAGGAGTGGCACCCGGGCGGCGCATGACCAGGATGTCATCGACCCCAATGGAGCTCACCTGGCGGGGGACGGCCACGATAAGTGAGCCAGGTGGCGCAGTGTCTCCCATGCTCCCCGTCTGGATCACTACTGGGCGGTACCCGGCAGCCAGGGCGGCGAGCACGATCCCCACCGCGACAATCAGGATGGTGAAGAAGGCTCCGGCCAGGCGTGCCCGCCAACGGTGAGCAGACCGGCTTCTAGGGCGCGACGGGTCACCGGAGGTCGCGTCTTCTGCGGCATCTGCCGGTGTTCTAGACATCAATGGGCCCTCGCGGACTATCCGCTACCTCATCGGCCCACCATCACCAGGTCTTGAGCGCCGCTACCCGCGAACTACGCTCTGGCTCATGTTGTCGCTCACCCCGGACGAGATGCTCACCACTACCCGCTCGGTCCGTCGCCGGCTCGATTTTGAGCGAGAGGTCTCGACCGAAGTGCTCGACGAGTGCCTCGACATTGCCTTGCAGGCACCGACCGGCTCGCTTCGCCAGGATTGGCACTTCGTGGTCAGCAATAACCGGGCCCAATGCCGGGCGGTCGGCGAGATCTACAGCCGGGTATGGCATGGGCTGGTGTCGGATCGCTATCTCACAAAGTCGGCCCAAGCCGAGAGCGACGAGACGGCCCGAGCGGACTGGCTCAACATGATGGGCTCTGCTCGCCACCTGGCCGACCACTTCCCCGAGATTCCCGCCATCCTCGTCCCCTGCATCGAGGGCCGGCTCGATGGCGCCCCGGCTCAGCTACAGGCCCTGAAGTGGGGCTCAGTAATCCAGGCCGCTTGGAGCTTCATGCTGGCGGGGCGAGCAAGGGGCCTCGGCACCTGCTGGACCACGGTGCACCTCAGCGAGGAAGAAGAGGTGGCCTCGATCCTGGGAATCCCGTTCGAAACGGTCCAACAAGTAGCCCTGATCCCGGTCGCCTACACGATCGGCACCGATTTCAAGCCAGGGCGCCGCAAGCCATCGGAAGGGATCATTCACCACAACGGCTGGTGATCACCGAAACCACAGGGCACGAGACCACAGGGCGACAACCATGGCTGCATCCCAGCGACGTCCAGATCAGCGGTGCCCGGGGGCCATATAGAACCAGACTGGGAACGGCGCCCCCTGGTCATTGAGCGCGGCCCGGGCCGCAAGCATGGTCTTGCCGGCCTCGGTCTCCTCATAGAACCAGGCCTCGACGGACCGGGCCGCGGGGATCGGGCCAGTGGCGAGCGCCAGGGCCGCCTCGGTGTAGTAGGCCCGGACGTCGTGACAGACGGCAGTGGTGTTCTTTCCCGGCAGTGGGGTCTCCTGCCAGGCCGCGCCCTCGGCCCATTGATGGAGCACGCCAAGTACTTCGGTCACCTGGTCGGCGCTGATGGCACGTCCAACAGCCGTGGCCCCGCGGGATTCCACGGCGCGCCTGTACGCGGCCCGCAG